>JAGVNU010000034.1 GCA_020053105.1 Thermodesulfovibrionia bacterium | reverse complement strand
CTCGAATTGCTGCAGGAAACGCACCATCCCAAGCGGTCCCAGTTTCTTCGCAACTGCTTCCAACCCAGCTTTTCGTATAACGATCGGGCTCATAGTTTGCGTGCTCATTTCAATACCTCCGTTACCCACCGCAGCGGGTTCTCTATCTTTAGTTTCAACATTTTTTTGTTCTGCACGGCCTTGCTAAAAAGATAGTCGTCTGTTGTGAGAAAAACCTCTGCCTTTGCTTTTTCGGCGCAGCCAATATGCAAGGCGTCCATAGCTTTCAGCCCCATTTTCTTGAGTTCCAGAGCTCGTTTTTCAATTCCTGAATCGACTTTAATATGAGCATCATGCAAGGTTGAAAGTATTTGTACCATGATTCGTTTGTTATAATCGGGTATTCTTGCAATTTCAAAATCAATAGCATCGCTACCTACTATGCTCCAATTAGATATCCGACTGTGATTAATGATAGCGAGGATTGCTTCAGCCTCAAGATGTATTCTGTCCTGCGTTTGATCATCGAATGGGCGGTTAAGACAGCATACATCGAAATATATTTTCATAGCTATAATATTAGCAGATGGTTCCCGTAGTTGCAATCTGCAAGCTCAATTTCGACTTGCCCCAGAAAATTACTTTTACAGTTACGCCATCCCTCTTACATCCTGTACTCGTCCATCCTGCAAAGATTCGGATGATCACTGAATGTCTCCTTTGACATATGTAACCGTCAAGGTTACACTTAAATTGAATGATAGCTGAATCTTGCTCTCTGCCAATCCGCTTTACATTCCCTCTTCACTGCCCCGGACCGATTTGCTGCATGAGGTCCGCTGCCAGCCCGGCATCGATTGTTTGCAGCTTACGAAGCACGTCGGCAGCATCTCTTTGCCTCCCCATGTCAAGGTAGGTCATTCCCAGTCTGTGCCATGAAGCAGCATGGTCCGGCCTGATTTGCACCGCCTTATTCAGCGCCCCGGCCGCATTTTCGAGCTGCCCGGTCTTGATATAAATTATGCCAAGGTTGTACCAGGCAGCATAGTCATCGGCCCGGAGCTGGGCTGCCTGCTGAAACACAGTGGCCGCCTCCGCTAACAGGCCTGAACTTTGGTATGCAATGCCGAGATTGTTCCAGGCTGCCGCGTAGTCCGGTTTAAGTCGCACGGCTTCACGATAGGCTTCGACGGCCTGGCCGGACCGACCGGTTTTTCCATAGAATGCGCCGAGATTGAACCATATCGCAGCGTCATTAGGCATGAGCCGCGACGCTTTTTTAAGGGCGCCATTCGCCTCGGGCAGGCGGCCTAAGGCCAGGTAAACAGCGCCCAGATTGGACCAGGCATTGGCATAGTCAGGCTTAAGCCGCAGCGCCTCGCTAAGGGAGTTGACTGCCTCAGGCAGCTCTCCTCTTTTCCGCTGCCAGACCCCGAGGTTATACCAGGCGGCCTCGTTTTCTGGACAAAGACGCAATGTTTCCTGCAAGTGAAATTCAGCTCCGTCAAGATCATCCTTCCGTATAAGATAATCAGCAAGGCTGTTGTGGGCCAGGCAATTGTCAGTCGTGACGCTGAGGGCATGACGGAAAAGACTTTCGTGGGTCTTCCAATAACCTATCTGCACCCACGTAAGGGCCGCAAGGGTCACTATCACCACCGTCGATGCGGTCACGACCGTCTGCTGCCGGAGGCGCCAACTTCCTAACAGCACAGGAGCCTCCCACGCAATCATTATAAATATCCCGATCAGAGGTATGTATGTGTAACGGTCTGCAATCGACTGCGCGCCCACCTGGACCAGTCCGATCACGGGGACCAGCGTCCCAAGAAACCAGAACCAGCCGACTGCCAGCCATGGTGACCTCCGGAGCAGCAGCAAAACAACCGCAGTCAACAAAACCAGAACTAGACAAGCCCCGGCTATCTGCCGCACCGGCAATGCAGCGCCGGGGTGAGGATAGAACACCGAAAGAGATAATGGCCAAAAGGTCTTTCCGATATATTGAACGTAGCCGACCACAGCGTTGGCCAGACGGGACCCGATATCCAAGGACAGGTCCGCGACTGCCCCGCTGCGTTTCTGGGCAATCACAGTGACCACACTTGATGCAGCGCATAATGCCAGCATCGGTACCTTCTCCACAAGCAAACGTGATACGGTTGTCTGCGGACGGTCCGGAGTTCCCTCGTGGACCGGCTGAAAGCGTCCGCCTATGCGGAGAAGCGGCCAGAAGTCAAGGAGCAGAAACAGGAAAGGCAAGGTCACCAGCATAGGCTTGCTTAATAGACCGAGTGCAAGCATGAGGGCCGTTAATACGTATCGCTGAACGCCGGTCTGCTCCGCATAATGTACATAAGCCCTGAGGGTAAGCAAACCAAAGAAGGCGCTCAGAATGTCCTTGCGCTCTGCCACCCATGCCACTGATTCCACATGAAGGGGATGGAACGCGAACAGGGCAGCGACAAAGGCGCTCTGCCACAGTGCGCCCGTCATTCGCATGAGGACCAGAAAAAGCAGCGCCGTGTTGGTCACATGGAGCAGCACGTTAACCAGGTGGTGGCCCCCTGGATTAAGGCCGAACATCTGGACATCGAGCATATGGGACAGCCATGTTAGCGGGTGCCAATTGCCCGCGTGCATAGCAGTAAATGCCCACACAAACCCGTTCCAGGACAGCCCTCCCTGCACCGGAGGGTTCTCAGTGACGTACATATTGTCGTCGTAGAAAAGGAACTCATGACTTCCGACCTGCACGTAGACTAACAAGATTGCAAGGGCCAGCAGCAGGGAGATTGTGAATGGAAGGGATTTGCTCTTTATTATCATTTTGAATAGTAACAAATGACGGGAAGTATTTCAAAGAGACCCGGCCCCCCCTGCTGTTTAGAGTTTCTGAAATACGGCAGACCCTTTCACCGAGCAATTGGCGATAAAAAGGAGTAAAATTATTCATGGCCGGACCAATGAATGGAACCCTTAAAATAACAAGGTATATATTTATGCTGCTTGTAGCGGCGGTTATATGGCTGCTGCTGGGCATGGTTTACCTTAATCATTTTATCACACCCTTTGACAGGCTCATGCCGTGGCTGATGCCCTGGAAAGAAGCGGCTTCCAGTCCATCCTCAGCAGAGGAATTCCTCGCTCTTATGCAGGTGCAGCTTGAGGGGTCGAAGAGGGTCGCGGACTACTCATTTATTGCAATGATAGTCACCTTCGCACTGTTCTGCGTTTATCTCACTTTTATTTATCAGCAAAAACAGGGACGGGCGCGTGAAAATGAATTACTGCTGCTGAAGAACCAGGAGATTGCCAGGCGAAACGAATTTATCCGTTATATCACAGCCACCATCGGCCATGAATTCAAGAACAACCTTGGAAGGATAAAGCGCCGGCTGGACCTGCTTCATGAACTTCCCCCCGAGGTCAAGGTCCGCCTTGATGACAACATGGAAAAGCTCTTCGCGGACATTGATATTTTCAAGAAGATTTCCGATGAGCGGGAAACCGTTCTCATAAGCTTTGAGAAGGTCGACCTGAAAGAAATGTTCGTCACGCTGACCAGACAATACGGTGATCTGGCTGACTTTGTTTTACAGGACACATCCCCTGCTCCGGCAATTTTTGCTTCACAGACCCTTTTAAAGACGGTTTTTGAAAATCTTATTGATAATGCCATAAAGTATAAAAAACCTGACCAGGAACGCGCGCTTATTTCATTCTCCTGTTCAGAGGACATTGACAGCAACAGGCGGTATGTAGCCCTGTCGTTCCGGGACCAGGGCATTGGAATGGATGAGCAGGAAGCTGACCTCTGTTTTTACAAAAGGAAGGCATCTGACGGGGGCTGGGGGCAGGGACTGTATTTCGCAAAATATGTGGTCGGGCTCCATGCCGGGAAAATCAAAGTAGGGAAAGAGCATACTGCACCGGGAACAGGGACGGAGATAATTATCAATCTGCCGCTTGTTGAGGAGGCGCTCTGATGTTTAATGTACTTGTAGCTGACAATGAATATGAGGACAGGGAACTGCTGAAGCTTGAGATCAAACGGGCGATCGGCACAGAGACGTCTGATATCAGGTTCAGCGAGGCTTCCAGCGTCAGGCAGGCGCTGCAGCTGTTAACAACCCAGATATTTGACCTCATGACGCTGGATATAGAGTTTGACAGACTGAATGAAGGCATCGATGCCCTTCCCGAGATCTTCGAAAATTACCCGACGCTTAACATTATAATTGTCAGCGGGAAACTCGATAAAAGCGAAGTCCTGGAGAAGGTGTTCCGTTTTACAAAAGACAACGTGTTAAAGGGAAAGCGCTGGTCAAGGCATTTCGATGTGCTGGATAAAAAAGACGACAAAACAGAGGCCTTGCGGCATGCATATGCTTTTGCCCTCAAGCAGAATGAAGGGGCGGACAAGATAAAGGACCTGTTTCTGCTTGCAGAATCATATCTCGAAAAAGGCATGATAGACAAGTGCCAGGAGATATACCGCAAGATTCAGGACATTGCCCCCGGGGAGAATGAGTCGCGCGAAAACATCCAGATATTCAAGTCTGCTGTTTCTCCTCAACAGGCGAAGGAGTACTACAGGAACGGAGATGTGGTCGTAGGGTCTCTACTGCTCGGTCATTATATTGAAAACCAGCTCAAGTCTTACACTGGGCGGGTCCTCGGGCGTTCTGTCCCTGTGCTTTCAGACTGCCTGAAGGAACTGGAACGCTCCAGTCTTATCAGTAAATACAGGAGAGGGTTGTTCCAGAGATTGAATCTGATAAGAAACATGGCCATACATCAGCCCGGCGCCATAAAAGAAAAAGATTTTGATGATGCCGTAAAAAACCTGAACCTGCTGGATGACCAGCTTTGAGATGAAAAATTATATAAGAAAATTTATTATGCCGCCGGGGCCGATTCTCAGTATGACGCTTATCGGCCTCCTGTTATTGAGCGCTTTACTGTATTACCGTGCAATTAAAATCCAGCGCTTCCTGGAACCTGCCCTGGCTGTTTCCGAACCCCGCATCAAATTTAATCAGGAAATCAATAATCTGCTTATGAAGGAATTCGGGACAGCCGGCAAATGGATAAAATTCAGGAGAGGCTCTGTCCTGATTGACCAGTCATTCCTGTTTGCCACTGCTCACCAGCTGGATGGATCACAGCCTTTAATACTCAAGAAACTGGGCCGGTTTTTCCTTTCTGTCCTGGGTGATAAATATCTGAGGGAGCGTATCAGTCTTATCCTGGTCAGCACAAACCTCCCGTTTACCGCGGACACAAAACTGAATAAACAACTGAGATTTCAGGTGGGACAACGCACTGCCATGGTACTAAACTCGGTGTATGCGGTAGAGCCCGAACTGGAACGGAAATTCGGGAAATATTTTGCGGTCACCGCAATCCCCGTGAACGCTTCCGGGGGTGAAACCAACTCGATTGAATTCCGTCTGATACCGACCGAGAGACTGCACGTCGAGGTGCTGGAAAGACTGGAGAAGTATTCTTATTGATTTATCTCATCGAGTGTTTTCTTCATATCTATGGTCTTCCGTTCAGGAGATATTATAATTCATTCCCTAAGTGATGTCTCGCATTAATTTACCTTCACCTGGCCATTCATCAGCATCGGAAGGAGCCAGTCGCGGAGTTCGGAGAGGGTTTGGGATTCTATCTCGTTCTGTGCAATTTTGGCTAACATGGGACTGACAATTTTTTCAAATTTCGTCAATTCATTTTCAGGAGGTATCGAAAATTCAATCTCCGCGAATCTATCTGCAGATACAGCAGGATAAGCACTACCTTCTGCATTTGAAACCAAATAATTAACAATCTGCTCGGTTGTTGTAAGAAAAAACAAGAATGATGGTGATATTTTTTTGGGAGTCAATACCGCAAAGCCTGTAGAAACGACAAGATTTTCTTTTGGTTTGCAAATGAATAAATAAGACTTTCTATTTGGGCGAACAGTTGACCAAATGGTATCGCCGTGCTGGACAAGCCTTCTTGCTCGGCTCGGTGAATCTTTTAGCGCATATTTTGTAGTGCCTTCTAAATGTCCAACAGAAACAGATGCAATGTCAATATATTCAATTTCATCGTAAGGGTAATTTTTTGTAATGCTCCGCTCGTTGATTTGGATGAACTCTCCTAATTTGCCAGTTTTCCACTTGGCAGTTCTGGATTTTTGCACAAGCCAGTAGTCGTAGAGTGTTTTTGCCATGGACTCCAACTCGGCGTTGATGCGCTGGTTGAGTTCTATTTTTGCGTCCACTGCAGAGAGGACAGATGCGATTTTTTGCTGGGTGGATACTTTTGATGGCAGTCTTATTTCAAATTCTTTGATGTCATTAGAGTTTAAGTTTTTTCTGATGCCAGAAGATAAACTTCTCAATTGGTTGTATTGAGTTTTCAAATAATAATAAACATACTCATAATCCGCTTTTTCTTTATCTAAAACAATATTGCAACACGCCTGATTGGTTGTCATTTCTTTTTTCAATATCGAAACATTTCCCCTTGTTCTGCCTTCGCCGTACATTGCCATTGAAAGCGTGTTTACAGGGAATATTTTTATTGAAGTTTCATGCAAAGCATGTTGTGTAATTTTTTCGTTTGTGTCGTAAATATTCTTTTCGCCTAATTGCTCGGTTTTCAGCCAGGGAATTGTGCCACCTTCCCAATAACTTTTGTTATCTCTTTTTGGCGTTATTCCACTTCCAATAACTATACTAATATCTTTCAGTTGTTTGCTTTCGTTCATAACTCAAGCCCCTTGAGTTGCTCCTTGATGTCCTTCTCCAAATCCTTCGACTCTGCAAACAGCGAATCCAGATTCTTCTTGAATCCGTCCATTTTGGCAGTGAATTGTTTCGGCGTGATGTCGGTGTATTCGATCTTCACATCAAAATACTGCCCCGCGCTAAAGGAGTAGTTTTTCTCTTTGATCTGCTCGTAACTCACAACCACAGAAAAATCATCTAGGGCTTTGTGCTTATTAAAGGTATTGATGATTAAATCTTCTTCCTCTGAAGAAAGCAGGGTCTTCTGGTTCTTGCCTTCCTTTACAGTCGTGCCGAGCTTGGATGCGTCCATCAGCACAATGTCGCCTTTGGTGTTAGCTTTGTCCAAAAATAAAATGGAAACATTCGTGCCTGTGGTGGCGAAGATATTGCTCGGCATGGAAACCACGCCGCGCAGCATTTTCCCTTCCACCAGTTTTTCGCGGACCTTCCTTTCAATTCCGCTTTGTGCCGTAAGAAATCCTGTTGGCACTACGACGGCTGCTTTACCTTTAGCAGACAGCGAAAACATGATGTGCTGGATAAAGAGCAGGTAAATCGCCATCTTGTCTTTACTCTTGGGAGTAATTTTGGGAATGCCAGCAAAAAAGCGGTCGTGATTTTGCTTGGAGTCCAGATCGTCACGGTAATCGCTGAAATCCAGCTTGAACGGCGGATTGGAAACAATGTAATCAAAGGTCATCAGCTTGTCGCCAACTTTATGGTATGGCGCGAGCAGTGTATTGCCCTGAATAATATTCTGGATGGAATGCACCAGGTTATTCAATATCAGGTTCAGCCGCAGCATACCCGACGACTTTTGCGATATGTCCTGCGAATAAATGGTACAGCGGTCCTCACCAATGGCATGTGCCAGATTCATAAGTAATGTCCCTGATCCTCCTGAAGGGTCGCAGCAAGTTACATTACTCACCGGCTTATCTACCAGAATGGAAGCCATGATCTTTGCCACGGCATGAGGCGTAAAGTATTCGGCATATTTACCGCCGCCGTCTTTGTTGTAATCCTTAATGAGGTATTCAAAAATGGTGGAGAAAAAGTCGAACTTCTGATTAAAGATTTTCTCAAAGCTGAAATTCACCAGCGGGTTGATGATGGCACGGCAGAAATTGTCCCGCTGTGAGCTGTCGGTGATGTAATTGCTCAGTTCGTCAAACAACGTGATCTTTGCGCCTGTGCCTGTTTTAACCGAGAAAATATCGTTGTTGAAAATGGCTATGTCACGCAAGGTATCATCAAAGAACTTGGCAAATTCTTCCTGATTTTGTTTGTTATGCAGATTTGAAAGGTAGTGTTCCCTTTTCAGCTTGGCGCTGTCAGCGCTCATTTTCAGCAGGAGCATGTCATATTGCTTATCTGAATATCCGGCGATTACCTGCTCCCAATTCTCCGCGTTCTTCAATTTGGGATCAAGCCGTTTTACTTCATGGCTGAACTTGTCATTCATGAATTTATACAGAAATACCTGTGTGATGATCTTGAATTCATTCCCATCGTTTCCCAAACCATAAGAGGTGCAAACGCCTTTCAGGCTGTCGATCAGTTCTTTTGTTTTTGCCGTAAAATCCTGCGTTACCATCGTTGTGTTCCCTGATACTCTCTCATATATTCCTTTGCCAGACAGGCATTAATATATCTGGCCGATTCCGGCTCCAGTATAATTTTATTTTTTTCAAAGCTCTCAATCACCATTTTTATCAGGTCTTGCGAAAAATAACTTTCATTATCCAGCACTTTCGTATTGAGCAACACTTTCTCATCAGTTTGTTTCTTTATGTCCATCAGCGTTTCGCATATCTCACTTTCCTTTTTGGAGATATTGCCTCTTTCCAATATGCGTTTATGCGTGCGGGCATATTTGGCGTCATTCTCATATTTGGCTTTCAGCAGGTTGTTCTTACGGTTGACTTCCGTGACCTTATCAAATATCTGCTGCAACGAACCGATGTTATTCTTCATTTCCTCTTGTGTTATTTCATCCAGGTTCTTCTTGTTAAATAACCGCTTAAGTTCCTCATATAGAGAAACGAATTGTGGGTCAATCTGGTCAAAGTTGCCGCCTAATGCCTCACGGGTTTTACGCAGCATGTCTTTGAGCTGGTCGGCGATGACCATTTCCTCTTCCGATACTTTGCGGAACATGAAAAGCACATTTTCCAGGGCCACATTCAGCAGGTTGGTAGTGTCCACATTGTTCTGGACTGCTTCTTTCAGATTCAGCAGATCCAAATGTCTTGCGGTTTCATTGAGCAATTGATTTAATTTCTTGAAATCAACTTTTTCCAGTAATTCAAAATGACCATAGAGCCGGATGATGTTGTAAAGATTTCTTGCGTTCTCTAAAGCCTTCCTGATCTCTAAAACCTTTTTACGGTCTTGAATCCGGCTGATTTGCTGTGAAAATAATTCAGCATTGATTAAATCGTAATGGAAGAGCGCTTCCTTGATGTCCTTGATTTCTTCTTCAATCTCTTCCTTCGATTTAAACAGGTTGGAATAGGTCTTCATTTCATCGCCAAGCTCTAATTGCAGTTCGTCCAGATAGGCTTTATTGGTAGCCTCAAATTCATTACGTATATCCGCAAAATCTACAACGTAACCATATCTGAATTCTCTATAAGGACGATTTACCCTTGTGAGCATCTGCAATAAATTATGGTCTTTGATGATCCGCCCTATATATAGTTTCTTCAGACGTTTAGCATCAAAACCGGTGAGCAGCATGTTGTAGACAAACAGGAAATCAATTTTCCCGGTTATGAAATCTTCCACTCTTTGTTTGCGATCTTCTTTGGAACCAATATCATGCAATATTAAGGCGGCAGTCAAACTATTATTATATGCAGTAAGCGGTTCAGCTACTTTTGAATAGTATTGCGCCGGTTCACATACTTCTTGAACTGCATTGTACTTGTCCATAAAAATCTCATATAATTTCTTTGCCTGCTCTGAACTGTCACATACCACCATACCGCCAATCGTATGGTCCCCAAATCGTATTCTGCTTTTCAGGAAGTCCTGAACAATATAATCAAGCATGGGTCCTGCAAACTTTTCGTGAGCATAAATGTAACGTTTATCCGCGTCACCTT
Organism: Thermodesulfovibrionia bacterium; assembly: GCA_020053105.1. Taxonomy (GTDB): domain Bacteria; phylum Nitrospirota; class Thermodesulfovibrionia; order UBA6902; family UBA6902; genus UBA6902. The sequence continues at coordinate 27,002 of JAGVNU010000034.1, read as the reverse complement.
TTAATATCTCAACTTCTTTCAGCGCTTGTTCTAATTGGATTTTATATTTCGTCTCAATGCCTTCACGAATCAGTTTCAATGTATAACCATCCGCAATAGAAGCATTATAATAATACGTGTGTATGTAGCCTCCGAACGTGTCGCGGGAACGCCTGTCTTTTCCAATAAGAGGAGTCCCTGTCAAGCCGATCAAAACAGCAGTTCTGTCCGAGCTGATGAGGTTAGCCAAAAAACTTCCGTTCGGGTCATAACTTCTATGAACTTCATCAAGGAAATAGATCCGTTGTGTCTTGATGTCATAATCGTTAGCTCTTAATACATCGGTATCGTCTTTAAATTTTTGAATGTTAACAACCGTAATCTCTCGTCTTCCGGATAAGTTATGAATTGCCTGCCTTAATCTAAAATTGCTTAACAGTTCCTCTTTGGAATTCACCGTATGAACGATTAAGCCACGGCCCTTGAATTCACGACTTGCCTGATTCATCAGGTCAATACGGTCAACAATAAAATAGAACTTGGGCACAATGCCTTTACGCTGAAAATAATCTGTTAAATATTGGACATTGTAAAATGCCAGCGCAGTTTTCCCGCTGCCTTGTGTGTGCCAGATAATTCCTTTATTAATACCGCGTTCAAGCGTTCGCTCAATCGCTTTGGTAGCAAAATATTGAGGGTACCGCATGATATGCTTCTCAAGTCCTGATTCACTATGGACATAAGCAAAGCTATACTTCAACAGCATAGCCAGACGATCTTTGCTAAATAGCGAGGTCAATATCCTATTGGTAGGGTTGTCAGGTCCTTTGTTGGTGATAAATTCAGGGGAGTGCTTGATGGAGGAAAGGTTGTTGTCCTTTAAAACAAAATTTTCCAGCTCATCATCCTCTGGTTTAAGCAGTGCTGCCAAATCAAACTTCTCTTCCTCCCTGAAACAGTTAAAGTTAGCATCTGAATAAGAGGTTGAAGAATAGAACGCGCCTTGAATGGGTTCTATGGATTCCGTGTCATACTCCATATTATTTGAGAAGACAAGGACTTGGGAAATGTTGATGAATTTTCGGAACTTCCTGTTTTTAAATCGGGTGTTGATGCGGTCTCTTTCAGCAAGGATACCTTCATGATTATTGGGCTTTTTAACCTCTATAAAGGCTAACGGCATTCCATTAATCAAAAGAGTTATATCAGGCCGAAATTCATCATCGACATTTTTACAGGCAAGCTCTGTTACAACATGAAATGAGTTGTTTTTTTTAAAATTATCAGGAGTACTAAAATCAATAAGTTTAATTCCCGACGTTGTAGTAAGCTTCTTGAAAAATGCTTCGCCCAAATCTTCATTGTCTAAAGCCAGCGATACATCCTCGAAAACTCTCTTTACATCGCTTGCATCAATGTCCGGGTTAATGCGACAAATGCTTTCAGTGAAGATATCTGTGAAGACATTGGTGCTGTCATCTCTAATCGCTTTTGATAAAGAAATATATTGATAACCCAAGCGGCATAAATGCAAAATGGCAGGGATTTTTACTCTTGTGTTTTCGTTGAAACTCATGCTTATTTATTCCATTAACGAGTTACTCTTTTATAAAATCCATTTGATATTTGTTTCAACCCAGCTTACTTATTATGCAAAACATGGGATCAGGTCATTGAATATTATATCTCCACAAGCCCCTTCAAAATTTGATAAGCATAGTATAGTGAATTCCCGCATTATCAGCAATCTCTATTTGAGTATATTCGTATTCCGTTAGTGCAGGTTTAACTGAGGATGATAAATTAATTTAGTGTATATAAAAGAGGATAATTATCTAGATGACCTTCTTATGCGCACACCCTCGGGGCTAATGGTGACCAGATTTTTCAGCATATCCTTTTCCTGTATGGATTCATAAAACTTCTTGAATATTGAAAGCGTTTCATCGACATTGCGTTTATAAATCTTTACGACAACAATCCCTCCGCATTTTTCAGGCGGGAAACGAAACGTCCTTGAGAAATCCTTGTCCATAGTTATGATTATCCGGTTCTCTTTGCTAGCTCGTTGATAGACCTCGTCATCGGATATTCCGGAAAGTCCTGCGTCTCTTATACTGATTACTTCATGACCGAGCCCCTTCAGATAATCAATAATGGGTTCAAAAAGATTTTCATCGGCAAACATCTTCATGCAGTAATTCCCGCTTCTTCATCAGCCAGAACTGAGGCGTAGTTCAAACAAGCCTTGATATCTTCAACGCTAACATTTGGATATGCTCTTGTAATTCCTTCAAAACTTTCTCCGGCGGCAAGAAGATCAAGTATGATATGGACGGGTATTCTTGTGCCTTTTATACAGGCTTTCCCGCTGCATATATTTTGATCGCTAACTATTCTCTCAATTGATTTCATCATATTGGGAACCTCCTCGATATCGTCTATTATACAAAATCATCTCAATTATCGTTTGCATTTTATCAGGATATAATGCGTGCACTGGGGAGGTGGTATTCCGGTGATGGATTCCCTCTAAAACCTGTCCTCGAAGTCAGTAAGCGGAGAGACTTGCCGTTGAATGTTTAAATTTAACTGAGGACTTTTTATTTTATCAATTTAAAAATCTGGACCCTGCTGTTATTCGTGTCCGCGACTACGACTTCCCCCTTGCTGTTGACGCACATTTGCGAGGGGTAGTTTAGAAGGCCCTCTTTCCACCCGAGCTCTGACATCTGTCCGAGGAAAGAGCCGTCCTGCCCGATGACCATAATGCGGCTGCCGTTACGGTCCACCAGGTAAATGCGCCCTCTGTCGTCCGTTGTCAGGCTCGTGGGAAACCTCATCTGCTCCTTCATGCCCTCTGTCAGGGGGGAAAACACATCCGCGCCCTTCGCTGCAGTATAAACCATGGACTTTACACTGTCGAGCAATAAAATATTCCCCTTGAAATCGACCGTAACATCGGAGATAAAACCGTAGCCTGCGGGGAAATTCACATGTGCCCGGTAGGCGCCGTCAGGGTTGAGTACAATGACGCGGCCTGAATATATATCTAAAACATAAATGTTGTTATCTTTATCTATCTCAAAACTCTTTATGGCATACGATGCCGGAGACGGTATCCCCGATGGTTCCAGATATCCGGTGAACGATCCTTCAGGGCTGAGACGCGCAATCCGGCGCTGCTTGCCGTCAAGTGCAAAGATTTCACCCTTTGCATTGAATTTGACAAGCACGGGATACGTGACCTGGGGAACAATGATTTCGGCCCCTGCGGTTAACGTCCTGTCCTCAAGTTTAAATTGTAGAAACCTTTGATTTGCAGTGTCAGCTACAATGATCCGTTCTTCATTGCAGGCCACGCCTTCAGGGTTTTTGAGGCCCATATCTTTTTCATCGGAGTATATGGTGAGCACATGCATATACTTTACCGTTCCTGCGCTGAAGGCGCTCACGGGGAAAAACAACACGGCTGCTGTTAAAAAAATATTTATTAAGGCGCCCCTCATCTCATCTCCTCTCAAGCTCCTTGTGGCACTGGATGCATGTTTCGGTAACGGTCTCAAACTGCGACATCGCCGGTTTGTTTCCGGTCCCGCAGGCCCGGTGGCAGCTTATGCAGTCAACGGAAAGATTTTTGTTCCTGGGGTCAATGATCTTTTCTCCGACCGGATGTGTTGAATGAGTCTTCCAGTCATGGCATTTATTGCAGATATCAAAACTCATGGACGGTTTTTCCGCCAGAAGCATATAGTCAGACGAATGCGGGGAATGGCAGCTTACGCAGTCCCCGTCCTTTACCGGTTTGCACAGGCCCGGGTTCTTCGGGTTGATCTTTGATGCGTGCTGAAGCTCCACGGTATCTGAATGACACTTGCCGCAGACATATAGAACGGTCCCTGTCAGAAGTTTTTTCTGCCTTGCGGCATGCGCGTTATGACAGTTCAGGCAGCCGTCTTTATCAAGGAGCGGCGAGTGCACACGGTTTTTACTGAAGGTCACATCGATCATGTCCTTATGACATCCACTGCACAGCTCAACACCTTTCTTTTTAGTGGCAAGAGGGGATTGCGATCCGGCCTCTTCATGGCACTGGCTGCACTTCTTCTCGGCAACAGGGGCATGCACATCTTCAAATATTATTACAGGCCTGTTAGAGCCGTGTGAATCATGACATGAATTGCACCTGGAAACCGCCACCGGATAGTTCATATGCTGCCTTCCAAAAGCGGGGTTGTCGGTCTTGTGGCATTTTACACAGAGGGCCGGGACATCCTCTTTTAACAGGAAGCCCAATTTTTCGGAAGCGTGCGGATTGTGGCAGTTCATACAGTTTTCGTTAACAGGTTTATGCTTAAACCTGACTGCTTTGATTTTCTCCGCCGTGTCTTTGTGGCAGTCAAGACAGAGTTCATTGCCCCCTTTCACGAGTACGGCCTTGTTTCCCGAGGCATGCGGGTCGTGGCACTGCACGCAGTTTCCCTCGACAACAAGCTTATGCATGCTTCGCGCATTGTCGGGGACCATGTTTTTGTGGCAGCTGTCGCAAATCCTCGTGCTCACTGTGTCGAGTAATTTCCCCTGGGCAGATGTGTGCGGGTTATGGCATCCGGAGCATTCTCCATTTTTTACAGGGGTATGCACAAACGCGGCCTTAAGTTTCTCCTTGAACGGCTCATGACACTTCAGACATAATTCTCCCTTTGCCCCGGGCTTCAGCCTGAATTTGAGATCGTCAGAGGCTTGGGCAGAAATCATGAAGACACTCATGATTAATAATGACATCAGGGCAAGTCGCATGCGCATTAAATTCAGTTTCATTGTTTTCCCGTAATGTGGCATTCCCCGCATGATTCGGCGTTAAAAGGCTTATGCACAGTGTCCTTGAAAAATTTCGGGCCCTTTGAGGTATGCGGGTCATGGCATTTGTTGCAATCCATTATAGCAGCGTCTATATATATGTGAGACTTGTTAAAGGAGTCCGTCTTATAGTCATGGCATTCCGCGCATAACGTCTGTAGCGGCTGAACGATAAGACCGGCCTCAGACGACACATGCGGTTTGTGGCACCTTAAGCATGTCTCAAGGGCGGACGGCGCATGAACATAAATACTGACTTCATTGCATGCCTTGATTGCAGCTGCGTTGGCCTCTGTTTCGCCGGCCGTCTTGAGCTTTTCACAGTCTTCATTCCAGTGCATTTTGTCTCTCAGCTCTTTATGACAGGTAACACACAAATCTGGGGTGTTCGACAGGAGAAGTTTTTCCAGTTTGGCCTTGTGCGGACTGTGGCACTTTGTACATTCCCCGGAGATAAAAGTCGGATGTTCGCTTTTGATGACCGCCGTGTCTTTTTTGAGCCCGGTCTCGTGACATGAAAAACAGAGGGGCCCCTGTTTCTTTACGAGCATGCCAGCGATATTGCTGCCGTGGGAATCATGGCATGTAAGGCATTTCCCGCCTTTGAAGAGCGGATGGCCGGAACCTGTCTTGTCTTCTTTCATCAGGTCCCCATGGCAATTAACGCACAGTTTCGGATCATCGGGTTCCGCCAGCAACAGTCCCTTCTTGTCCGAACCATGGCCGTTGTGGCATGAGAAACAAAGGCCGTCGATGACCGGCTTATGGGTATTCGTTTTTATAAATTTCACCTCGCTGTCAGGATGACATGTATAACAGACCTTGTCCATCCGGTCCCTGAAAATGCCCTTGAAATTCGAACCGTGGGAGTCATGGCAGATACTGCATTTCTCCGCAGTGTATGCGGTATGAGGGACCTTCGCCTTCAGTTCGTCCATGTTTTTGGTATGGCAGGAAAAACATAATTCCCTCTCTTCCTTAATAAGGAGCTTCTGCTGCCCTGATGAATGACTGGCGTGGCAGGACAGGCATCCCCTGTCACCCGCGACCGGGGCATGAGCAACTGCAAATTTTTCGCTCTTGCCGGAGTGGCAGTCGAAACAGAGATTGTTGCCGCCTTTGGAAAGCAGGACAGGATTTTCCGAGGTATGAGGATTATGACATGGGGAACACTTACCTTCCATAAACGGCGCATGGTCGATGTTCCCTCCCTTTTTAAGGTCTGCAGACTTATGGCATTTGTAGCAGAGACTGCTTTCCTTCTGCGAGGTCTCAAAGGGTTTTTGGGACACTGCCGGATTATGGCATTCTTCGCATTTACTCCGGGCCACAACCGGATGAGCGCTTGTCTTCAACAGCGCGGGCTGGACTGATGAATGCGGGTTATGACAGCCTGAACATGACGCGGTGTCCACGGGATATGATCCGTGAGCCTTTTTGAACTGGGGCCGGTCCTTTGTATGACAGGAGAGACAAAGCGCCTTCTCCTCCTTCACAAGGAGGTTGGGATTATCAGAACTGTGCGACGAGTGACAGGTCCTGCAGCCCTCCGTCTGCATCACTTTATGAATGACCTTTTTTTCAAAGCCCGCCCTGTTATGACACTGGTAACATGCCTCGCTCCCTTCAGCGTTCAGCAGATTGCGCCCCTGGGACGCGTGCGGATTATGGCAGTCAGTGCACTTTCCGGCTGTAAGGGCGGTATGCACCATGGCCTTGTCCATTCCTATTTTGTCCCTGGGATGGCATGCATAACAGAGGTCGTTCCGCTGTCTCTTCAGGATAGACTTGGGTACCAGGCCATGCCGGAGGTGACAATCCTCACACTTCCCTTCTTTGACGACTGTATGAATATTTTTCATCGCGAGGTACTTGTCCGCGAACTTGGTGTGACAGTCCAGGCAGTCTTTACGTCCGCCAGGTTTTCTCTCTACGGTAGGGGCGCATGAAGTTAAGTAAATGATGCTTGCGCATAACAGGAAAATCGCTGTCAGAAAAACTGGTCTACGTTTATTTCGCATTAATATCATTTCAATGAAACAGTATAAATTTATAAACGCTGAGGCTTACAGCCATAAGCCTTTAAAACTCCGTGAGGTACACTTTTACTTCATAAACCCCTCTGAGTTTAACGGCCCAGTCATCGATGGTTTTATTCAGCTTGTCTGTAAATATTTCCTTTGAGATTCCTTCCCTTAATTCCTCAAACGGCAGCGGCTGCGAAGGAAATACTTCATGTATATACAGGACATAGTAATATTTTTCAGGGCTGGTGTATAGTCTTGAATCTCCGGCTTGTGCCCCTGATATCACCTTCTGCACATCCTGCGGCAAACCGTTTGTCGTCAATACGCTCCCTCCGAATTCCAGCAGCCCTTCAGCGCTTTTGTCCATCTGACCTTCTGCGTTAGCAAGCAGCCACTTGAATTCAGTGCCCTTTTTAAGCCGTTCCAGTGCATCAATCGCGGCATCGGCTTTTCCAAAGGCAATGCCGCTGATCCTCATCATCTCAGGGGAAGAATACTTATTAATATTTTTATCATAATATGCTTTAAGTTCTTCTTCGCCCGGCCTGATGTCAGGTACAATGACCCTCTTTATAAAAGTATCGAAGAGCACGGTGTTTTCATATTCCTTGACCATGCCTTTAAAAACCGGGGACTTGTCCAGCCCGATCTTCAAAGCCTCTTTCCTGTATAACCTTTTCAGCAATAATTTATCGTAGAGGAACTCCCTTTTTTTATCATTCAGTTTCTTCTTTTTTATCGCGGATTCCACCCCGTGGTAGTATTCATTGTTGACGGCATTCGTCAACTCTGCCACTGTTATGGGCTGCTCACCCTCTATTTGTGCGATAACGCGATTGTCTTCACGCAGTTTTTCAAAATCCTCAACAGTTGATTCATAATCAAGGCTGTCGAGGACTGCGTCATCTAATTTCACATATTTTTCTGTAAGTATAGTTTTATATTTTTCCAGGGCCTGCTTCCTCTTAAAGTCCAGGGCCTGCTTCCTTGCCTCTTCTTTGGCGCCCGGGTTTTCAGGCAGGCGCACCTCTTCAAGTCTGAAAATTAAAAAACCTTCCTGGACCTCGATAAGCGGGCCTACGTCGCCGGTCTTCATTTTTGAGATAGCTTCAAGAACAGGCGGCGCTAAGTCCCGGCCTGTAAAATAGACCCCTTCGGCGCTTTGCTTTATTTTATTGTCCGCATGGACCTTCTTTATGATGTCATCAAAATTGCCGCCGGCCCTGATTTCTTCCTCTACTTTTTTAGCTTCATCTTTATTATTAAAAAGAAAGGCCTTTAACTTGTATTCCCTGACCGCCTCAATATAAAGCCTCTCTACCTCCTCGTCATCCGCCTCAATGCGTTTAACATATTCTCCCTTGAGCAGCCCGTTGAGGGTCTGCCTGGCGTATACGTCAACTGCCTCTTTTACTTCCGGCAGCTCGTTGAGTCCGATGTTTATTGCCTCAGCTCTCACCAGTCTCAAGGTGATCAGGTGGTCAAGTATCCCCTTGAAATCTATCTTTCCCGCCTGCTTTTCAGTCTTGTCCGCGCCATGGATGGACGAAAGCTCTCTGGTGTATTCCCCCATGGTGATAGGATCATTATTGACGGTAGCCACTACTTCCTGTCCGTCGATCACAGGCAGTTTCTGTTCAGATGCATATCCTATTGACGAAAATAAAATAAACGTTATCCCGATAACATGTATTAAAAATAATTTTTTCACATGACTCCTTGCATGAAAGTTACGGACTGAACAAATTAATGACCGATACCTGCGCCTATAAGAACTTTATTCCCGCCCTGCAGCCTCTTTCGTTCGCAACACTCCATTTTACTATTCCTGACCTGTCCCCGAGGGGACCGCCGAACCTGAGCACAGTGCCCGGATGAAGGCGGTGAGATGTCATCATCCCGATGCCGCCTGCACTGATGTCAATGATATCAGCTTTCAAAGTGGATTTCAATTCCCAGTTGTAAAAGACGCTCAATGAATAATTGATGGTCCTGGAATCAGGTCTTCTTTCAGTCTCTCTCTTTTCACTAATGTCCTTACGTTTGTCGTCCTCTTTTTTATAAACATAGTCTCCGTCTGAACTTGCCTCTTTATCAATAAAGGCCTTGACTGTATCAAGCTCAATCGGCTTCGGGATAAACAGAAACGCGCCGTTCTCTATCTTCTTCACAAGGTCATCATCCAGGACTTCAGCCGTCATGATCACAACCTTGGTCTTCGGGGACATAACATGGATCTGGTCCATTATATCCAGCCCGCTCATATCGGGAAGGTTCAGGTCCAGGAAGCAGATGTCATAGAAGCCGGAGCTGATTGCGCCAAGGGCCTTCTTGCCGTTTTCAACAGTCGTAATCTCTCCCTGAAAATCACAGTATTTATGAAGTGCCCGCGACATCCCGGAGAGGATGGAAGACTGGTCATCTACTATGAGGATTTTACTTATCATTTTATTTTGTACGCGTTCCCATTCTGAATATATACAAGCAATTAGCATACCATATGGTTTTATTGTATTCACCATATAATTTCATGTTCTATTAACTCTTTGTTTTACGTGATAATACATACCTGCATTCTAAAATTGCAGCAAAAAACATCCGGCTGAGCAGTAATACTTCTTGTGGTCAATTCACCGGACTTGTCTGGTCGTTTGACCATCTCCCGGTAAAAGGCCGGATTACGTGATGCCCTCCTCATTCCTGCAATCTCATGATATTTAAAGGATTAGAATTATAAAAAATAACTGGCATGTTCATTGCAATATCTCTGATAAAAGCACGGATTGGAAATGGTCGGAGAAACGGACATGAAAGAAAAGAAAATACAGAGAGAAAATATAACGCTGACAGAGAAAAGGCATGAGAACTTATTGTCAGTCCCGCAATATTCAATGGCCGTATTTTTTTTCGCCATCTTAATTTTAATAGTCAGCGCCCCATATGCAGCGGCTGATATAGGCGGTGCGTATTACTTATATAACCTCTCGGACTTTTCAGGCTCTGTTCCTTATAGCTGGGCCGGACTCTCTGTGGACAGGGCGCAAAACGAAATATATGTGGTCTACCAGAACGATATAGAGGTATTTAATGAGAAAGGCATGAAGATCTACAGTTTCGGCGATGACGAAAACATAAGCGGAGTTATATATGATGTAGCGGTCGCCGGGGACGGGAGCATTTTCCTGCTGTTGCATGCAGATGACAATTATTCTGTTATGCGCTGCAATTACAGGGGAGAATCCGTGTCTGAAATTAAATTCAGGAACTTCCCGCCGGCATATTCCAGGTTTGTTCCTGCCCGTATCATTTACAGTGCAGGGGACCTTTACCTCGCGGACCTTATGACGGCAAAGAAGGTTGTGATCACTGATATAAACGGCAATTTCAAGGCCGGCTATGATATCAATTCCCTGTTCGGCCTTGATGAATTTGAGAATAAACCCGGCCAGGAAAAAGAAATTGCAGGATTCAGCGTAGATCGTTCAGGGAACATGCTTTTCACCGTCCCCACAATCTCCAGGGCCTTCGTTCTGTCTGCTGACGGCAAGGTGCGGTCTTTCGGCGAATCCGGGAACATCCCCGGTAAGTTTTCTGTGGTGGCAGGCATCGCAGCGGATGATTCGGGAAATATCTATATTGCCGACACATTAAAAAGTGTTGTCATGATTTTTGATAAGAACTTTAACTTTATTATGGAATTCGGTTATCGCGGCGAAATGCCGGAAAATTTGATTGCCCCAAGGAACATGGTCGTGAGTAACGGGAACATTTACGTTTCACAGGCAAGGAAAAGGGGAGTCAGTGTTTACAAAATAGTAAACAACTGAAGCATTAATCAGGAGCAGGACTTTTCTGCTCCGGCTAAAAAGGAGGTGGTGCAGGGGGGAAGCAAGAAGCAAAAACAAAGGACTTAAAAATTGCCGGTTTTACCGGCAGGAAACCATCCTCCGCAAATGGTAAACCCCGAGTAATCGGGGGACACAAAGCCAACAGGTCCCCAAAAGACGGGATGGCTGGGTTACCGGAGAAAAACTGGAGGATTCAAAATGAAAGGATTTAAAGTAGTACTATTCATTATGGCAGCGGCCATAGTAGCTTTAGGCACCACAGCCGCCTACGCGTTTCATTCAGGCGGTGTTGCTGAGTGCACAGGTTGCCACATGCTTCACGATGCAAAAAGCAGCAGCGCCCTTCTGGCGGGAACTGATGTAAGCTCAACCTGTATCAATTGCCACGGCGCATCAGGCGCAAGCAGTTACCACATTGTTACACCTGACGCAGATATGCCTGCAGGCACACCTCCTGGAAACAGGACCCCGGGCGGAGACTTCGGCTGGCTGAAAAAGACCTATTCATGGTCTCCAAGGACTGGTACCACATCAACTTCCGAAGGTGACAGACACGGTCACAACATCGTAGCAGCAGATTTTACTTATGCTGCTGACGGCACCAACCTTTTAGCTCCGGGCGGTGACATGGACGCAACACAGCTCTCATGCAACAGCTGCCATGACAACCACGGCAAATTAAGAAGGCTTTCAGACGGCACAGTCGCAACCACAGGCGCACCGATTGTTGGATCAGGTTCTTACAGCACACAGGTATTGCCGATTCCGACAGGACAGGCATATGGTGTGTATCGTCTGCTTCGTGGTAACGGTTCTACCGCAGGATCAGGCGGAAAGACCTTCACAGCGAACTTCAACGCAGTAGTCCCGAGCACTTACAACAGATCAGAAGCAACAACCCCTACCCGTGTTGCTTATGGAGCAGGGACATCTGACTGGTGTGCAACTTGCCACCCGGACATGCACAGCGGAACAAGCTCAAAGATGACTCACCCTATCAATCAGGGCCTGAGCGCTGATGTTGTCGCCAACTACAACGCATACAAAGGCAGCGGTAACATGACAGGGACTGTAGCAACATCCTATGATTCACTCGTTCCGTTCCAGACTGACAATACAGCTGATTACGCAGTACTCAAAGCGCTGGCGGTCAATGACGGCACTGTATCCACCGGACCTGCAACTAGCGACAGAGTTATGTGTCTGAGCTGCCATAGGGCCCATGCAACAGGATGGGATTATATGCTCAGATCCAACGTAGAAGGCAATGAGTTCATCGCAGCAGACGGCGTATGGCCGGGCACAGATTCCCCGAGCACAATTGCCGCAGCAGCAAAATATGCACAAGGCCGTACAGTAGCAGAGACCACAAAGGCATACAATGACACAACGATGCATTATGCCACTTACCAGAGATCTCTCTGCAACAAATGCCACGCAAAAGACTAAAAAAAGAAGTGGAGGTTTAATCACCTCTACCCTGTATGTAAAGGGCCGGCAATGCCGGCCCTTTTTTTTTCTTGAATTTTGACGGGAATTAAACTACCATTTAAACATTACATGAATCCAACTATCCTTTTATTCCTTGCCAAAAGGTGTCCTTTGAATGTGCCCGCAGCAGTCCTTATTTTTTCTTTGTTCCTTTCGGGCTGTCAAATGAAGTCCGCCTTTTTAATGCCGCCAGCGCTTGAAGGAACGGACAATGGAGAGGTCTTTCTTTACGCCCAGCCGTTCCCGCAGGAGGCGGACCGGCTCAGGTTCAACATCGAGGCGGTCTTTGCATTGAGAGAAGACGGCACAGTATTCCCTCTGTCTTTGTCACTGTCGGAATTCAGGAGTCGTGATATGAAAAGGCAAAGGCTGATTGCCTCGGGTTTGCTGCCGCCGGGCCGTTACTCGGGGTTTTCATTCAGGGTCCGGGACGCATCACTGGAAGTTGAGGAAGGAGAGGCGAACCTGCTCATACCCAAAGAACCTGTGAAGGTGGAGTTTCTGTTTGATATAAGCAAAGAGAAGTCATATGTTATGTGGCTCAAATTCAACTATACACAAGCCATCATCAGGGGGGTCGCGTTCAGCCCTTCCTTTTCTGTCTTTTTCCCGGAAAGGCCCGTTGCCGGCCTGTTAGGATATGTGGCGAATTATGATTCAAATAACATAACGGTATTTGATAAAAAGTCCATGCATGTAATAGGGACAATAACCTCGGGAAAGGGTCCCGGCGGCATAGCCATTGAGCAGAACCTGAGAAGGGCTTATGTGACCCTTGAAGGGGACGATTCTGTCGATGTAATTGACATGACGTCAGGAGAGGTAATAAATAATATAAAGCTCAGCCCGGGCGACAGTCCCCGTGAACCGGTCCTTACCCCGGACAGGAGATTGCTTCTGACCGCAAACACACGCTCAGACACAGTCAGCGTAATAGACCCTTCATCCCTTATCGAATTGAACAGGGTCCCGGTAGGGAACGGCCCGAATTCAATCGTGATTGACCCGGCAGGCAGGAGGGCGTATGTCTTTAACACCATATCCAGCACCATATCCGTTATTGACCTTGCAAACAGGTCGGTTGCAGCCACAATATCAACAGAACCGGGTCCGATAAGGGGGCAGTTTAACAGGGAGGGAAACAGGCTCTATGTAGTCCACGAATGGTCATCGTATATAACGGTCATAGACCCCTTTTCTCTTTCAGTACTGAGCAGGATCAGGGCCGGGATGGGCGTTAATACCCTTAAGCTCGACACCAGGACAAACCTGCTCTACGTCAGCAAAAAACATGATGCGATGATTGAGGTGTATGACCCGATTTCGGCTGTTCCTGTCGATTATATACAGGGGGAGGGAAGCATATCATACATGACAATAGACAGTGAAGAGAACAACCTGTATCTGGTCGTCCCTGAAACACAAACCGTGGTGATCGTCGATATCATCAGCAAAAAGGTCATCGCTGCAATAGACGTCGGCCGGAAAGCCAGCTGGGTGACCATGATGGGGGAAAGATAGCTGTAGGGGCGGGGGTACCCCCGCCCGTGCGCGATTTACATTTTGCAGGGGCGAGGCGATGTCTCGCCCTGATAAGAATTTGAATAAAGGAGGCATTGTCAATTTGCGCGTAACCGGAGAGCATTATTTTATTTTGTCTCTCCTGCTCATATTATTTTTTTTATTACTGCCCCGGCCTGCGATTGCCGATGGGATAGGCGGCTTCCTTGAATTAAATTACAGCAACACCCGCACAGATACAGAAGATGAAACAGGAGTGAACACTAAAACAAAAACAGGCAGTTTCAATCAGCTTTACGACCTTTCCCTCAGCAAGACCTTTTACCCGAACCTGTTTCTGAATGCCGGAGGGACCTTCAAGAACAGCGAGATACAGAGCTATGTAGACGATGAAGGATCAGAGTCTTCAACTACCAGCATCAGGCCCTTCGTTGACCTCACCCTGAGAAACCCGGTCTTCACTGCAGGGGGCAAGTACAACATGAGAGAAGTAAAAACATCGGGGACCGACTCGGACCAGTTAACCACTATTAATGAAAATTACAGCGCTGTCTTCGGCTGGAGACCGGCAGGGCTTCCGTCCCTGGATATGAGGGTTGATACTACAAACCACTATGATAAAGACCGGGTCATTCAGGACACTGTAAATGACTTTTTCTCGCTCTCTTTAAGATACATACCGGAATACGAGCAGCTTAGTGGACTCGATGTACGTTACCAGCCCACATACACGAAAATAAATAACAGGCTGGATGATGTAATTACAACGAATTTAACACACAACGGGAGATTGACATTCTCGGACACTTTTTACAACAGAAGGGTTTCCTTATCTACAAGCTATAACATTGCTCATACGGAAGCGGAGATCACGACCTCAAGCACGACCGGCGAGATATTTACACAGTTATTTCCTTTCTCCGGACTTTCAGTTATTGACGATACCCCCGATGAGGGCGCCCTTAACGCGAACTCTGACCTTATCGACGGCAATCTGGCTGAAGGCGCAGGCATTAACATAGGGAGGGGAGATACGCAGCCGAGGAATATAGGGCTTGATTTCGTCACCGCGTCAGAAGTTAATGTCATCTATGTATGGACCAACAGGGAACTTCCCTCACAGATCGCCAATTCTTTTTCGTGGGACATATATACCAGTCAGGACAACCAGAACTGGACCCTCCTCTCGACAGTTCCCGTTGCAATTTTCGGGTCTTTCCAGAACCGCTTTGAGATAAATTTTTTAAATGTGAAAACACGATATATAAAAGTCGTTACCAGTCCCCTGTCGGCGGCCGAGGCCGCGTTGGCGCCGGGCTTTGCGGACCCTGACAACATATTTGTGACAGAGATACAGGCATTCCTCAAGACGTCTTCCTCGCAAATTGAAAGAAGCGTCCATGATTCCACAACAAACCATATCTACAACCTTGACGTCAGGGCCAGAATTTTAGATGTCCCGACCCTCTTTTACGAATTCTCTTACTTCCTTACAAAGGCCGCCTCCTCTTTCACTAATTCTACGCTTTCAAACGGCCTTTCTGTAAGCCGCAGTTTCGGCAGCGATATTACGACACAGGCCAGGGTCTCAAGAGAAGATACCGTTCTGCAGGAGGATAACGGGGTCTCTTATCTGTACAACGCCTCAGTAACGGCCCGCCCATTGCAGACGCTTTCCCATACTTTAAACTATAGCGGCGAGCTGCAGGAGACGGGCGATGAAAAGACCAATTCAAACTCCATTTTCCTCAACAACTCCGCAGAACTGTATAAGGGGGTAAACATTAATCTCAATGGCGGAGTAAGCTTTCAGAGGAAAAACAGCGGGGAGAATACACGGAACATGACCTTCAGCTTCGGGTCCGGCATTGTCCCTCACAGGAGGCTTGCAATAGACCTTTATTTTTCAAGCGCTGACATAAGACAGACAGGCGGCGAGCGGGACATGTCCGATACGACACAAAGAGAGACTGTCGGCGTATCCTATAAGCCTTTTGATACAATGTATCTCCTGGTTTCGTTTGAGAGGATAAAAACAGACAGTGCCGCGCAGGACCTCATGAATTACGGGGCCAGCTGGTCACCATTCCCTGATGGTTCACTGCAGTTTACATTTTCCTATAATGAGAACCTGAATTCCGACGGAGAGAAAGTCACGCTGATAAGCCCGAATGTGAGATGGAATATAAGCCGCAGGACGTTCCTGGACCTTTCAAGCCAGTATCTTAAGAGCGAGTCTGTATCGCAGACATCAGACAGTATCATATCAAGCGCGACATTCAGGACCGCATTATGATATCAGGAGGGAAGTTGTGATAATATTAAACATGAGGAGGATATATTGCATGTCAGATAAGCGTATCATTCCGCTGTGTAAAAAAATTGCCGTACTTTTCATTCTTACACTCTCGGCCGCCTCCTGTGCTTCTTTATCAAACAGCCCATATTACTCTAATCCGGACATGGACTTCCAGGCCATAAAAACGGCTGCTGTTATGCCTCTTCAGAACCTGACAAGAGAGCAGCTCGCCGCGGACAGGGTAAGGGACGTATTTTCAAATATGCTCCTGGCTACAAGTGAAATTTATGTCATGCCGCCCGGAGAGGTCTCCCGCGGGATTTTAATAACAGGAGTTGCCAATCCTGTCATCCCTTCCCCCGAGGAAGTCATCAAACTGGCCGCCGTCATCAAGGTCGACGTCATCATTACAGGGTCAGTCAAGGAATACGGAGAGGTAAGGTCAGGCACTTCGTCAGCCAATCTTATATCCATCAGTTTACAGATGATAGAGGCCTCGACAGGCAAAACCATATGGTCGGCGTCAACCACAAAAGGCGGGATAACTACGCCGGACAGGCTATTCGGCGGAGGGGGCAAACCCATGAATGATGTCACGGAAGAAGCCGTAGAAGATATTATCGGAAAAATTCTGTCATTAAGGTAGAGATTGCAGGACCGTCAGGGTATGCGCAGAGGCAAGTCCGGCGCCTCGCTGGGATGTGTTACCCATGAGTTGACCCCAAATGATCATATCAGATAAATTTTTCATCAGAATAATTTTTATTACAGTCATTATCTTCCTTACAGGTCCAGTGACTTCCTGCAGACACATGCTTATTTCTCAGCCCCTTGAACTTGAGTTGCCTGCTGCTGATCTGGCCCAGCCCCGGGCCGCTAATATGTCCGATATCAGATGGACGGTAAAGGCCTCAGGAGGCTTAGGCTCATATACATACGAATTTCACCTGCGAAAAGGAAAAGAAGAACAGGTAGTACAGTCAGGCCCGTTGCCATACTGGGACTGGAGTCCTGATGGACCCGGCAAGTACAGGGTCAAAGTGACAGTGAGGGACTTCCGTGACAATACAGCAGAAAGCGGATGGTCTTCCGAGTATGAAATCGTACCTGAGCTTCTGGCTAAGACAACAGCTGCTGACAAGCCGTCACCTCAGGCAGCAAATATGACCAGTATCCGGTGGACGATCAGGGCCACAGGGGGCGTGGGCTCGTACACGTACGAGTTTTACCTGCGAAGAGGGAATGAAGAACGGATAGTCCAGTCAGGCGCATTACCATACTGGAACTGGAAACCTGATGCAGCAGGCCTGTACAGCGTAAAGGCCGTTGTAAGGGACACGTTGGAAAATACAGCGGATAGCGGATGGTCGCCGGCGTATGAAATAGTACCCGAACTTATTGCTGAAATAACAGCTGCCGACAGGTCATCGCCCCAGGCAGCAAAAATGGCCAATATCCGGTGGACGGTAAAGTCAGCCGGAGGCGTAGGCCACCATGCATATGAATTCCATTTACTAAAAGGGGAAGAAGACCGGGTAGTCCAGTCTAAGACAATCCCATATTGGGACTGGAGGCCGGATGATACAGGGACATTCAGAGTAAAGGTGATAGTGAGGGACCACCTGGGTAATACTGCGGACAGCGGGTGGTCCCCGGAGTATGAGATCAGGAAGTTTATTAAATCCTCTCCTGTTGCCGTATTACCTGTTGAAAACCTAAGCGGATCAAAAGCCCCGGTAAAAAAAATCGGTCAACTCATAAAAACAGAACTGAAAAGAACAGGGTTCAATATTATTGATAACGATATTCTTGAAGAGTTTATGTTAAAACACCGCATTCGTTATACAGGCGCGATAGACCTCAGGACTGCAGAGGCCTTTCAAAATGAGATCGGGGCAGGAGCTGTTCTCATCACCTCTATTGAACTATACAGTGAAACGTATCCTCCCAAAATCTCCCTGATATCCAGATTGACCTCTGCAGGCGGCAGGCCTGAAATTCTGTGGATGGACAGTGTGGGAATATCAGGCGACGACTCCCCGGGTATACTTGGGCTCGGTCTGATTGAAGACCCGGAGGAACTTCTCCTTAACGCAGTCCAGTCTCTCTCTGACAAACTTAATTTTAACCTGCCGGGCGCAGAAAAAATGAGCAAATTGCCAAAAGGAATAAATAGGCGCCAGCCTGCCCTTTTTGTAAAAGCCCCGGACGCAGAAAAAATAAGCACGCCGGGAGAAACAAAAAGCCGCAAGCCGGCCCTGATTGTAACGGACCCGAAAATCGGAGAAAAACCTGTATACGACAAAGAGCTGATTGACGATGGGCCGGAGACCCCGGCGTTTGCCCCGAAAATATCTTACCGTTCTTCTGTCCTGTCTCCTTATATGAAATACCGCGTGGCAGTCATGCCTTTTCTCAACAAAAGCGATAGAAAAAACGCTGGAGATATAATGACCCTCCATTTTACGGAGCAGCTGAGACAAATCATGAACTACGATGTAATCGAGCCCGGCATAGTGAGGAATAACCTGCTTGGATTCAGGATAATAATGAACGAGGGAATATCATTTGAGAACGCCGGATTTATCTTCAGCACCCTTGAAACCGATGCGGACCTGATACTGTCAGGGACTGTCCTTGATTATCAGGACAATATCAGCACTCTGGGCACTCCTAAAGTGGATTTCTCCGTTATTGTAATCGAAAAGAAAAGCCGTGAGGTGGTCTGGTCCTCAAAAAGTTACCGAACGGGAAATGAAGGCGTCATATTTTTTGATAAAGGACAGATAAACGTGGCCCATTCACTGGCCTCAGGTATGGCAAGGGGCGTTGCGGAAATGCTTCTTATGGAATAGGATATTTTTTATCTGAACTTGTCCATTTCATGCGTTAATGACCCGACAAACATGTTTTTCGGCCCAACCTTATTTCGATTGAACACGCATTGAATATAAAAAGGTTTCTGTTACGCAATCCAAAGTAGATTCCATAATGATTCGGAGAGAAAACTGAACGATAATCCTTCATCCGGTGAGATCACCATAGAGGACATGGTGGCATTACCGTGTGTGTGAAAACCCGCAGATAATAAAAAAACATCCAGCAAGGTTAATCCATATTTTTCAAATAGCTAACCTCTTAATCCCACTGGCATAGTCATTGCATAACAACAGGCTGGAAACGAAGTTTATCCAGTTAGTAAATGATATAACTTAAGGAGGAAAAACCATGCAGAACATCAACACAAAATGCAGTTTCAAATCAGGGGCCATATCGTTTATCAAGTATGTATTTGCAACGGCAATGCTGGGCGTTATTGTTTTACTGGTCATTGCAACATATGTAGCCGCCAAGTGATCCGGATTTTTGGAAGCAATATGTTTTCAGTTGGTTGGTTTTATGCTGACAACTGAAAACATTCTCCGCTTCTCTATGCTATGCCGTATTTCTTAAGATGAGACCTGAAGGCGTCATAAGTCATATTGAGGAGCTTTGCGGCCTGGGCCTTATTGTTGTCCGTTTTTGCAAGCGCCTGCAGCATGATGTCTTTTTCAAAGTCATCAATGGAGATCCCTGAATCCGGCAGAATAAATTTGCCTGCGGACGGGCCGTCGGCTGTCTTTGCCGGGCCGGTCAACCAGTGCGGCAGATGCACAGGCAGTATCGCATCAATGTTCTCAAGCACGACAAACCGTTCCACGAGATTCTTAAGCTCCCTGACGTTGCCGGGCCAGTTGTAGGAGACCAGCATCTTTTCGGCCTCCGGAGAAATATCTATAATATTCTTCTTGTTGTATTTCGCGGCAAAATGTTCGAGGAAATATCTTGCCAGTATGGGGATATCTACCGGTCTCTCTCTCAGCGGCAGTATATGCATATAAAAGGTGCTCAGCCTGAAGAACAGGTCCTTTCTGAATTCGCCGTTTCCCACTGCGTCGGAAAGGTTCTTGTTGGTAGTGGCCAGGACCGTAACATCAATAGGGATGTCTTTATCTCCTCCTATACGCCTGATGGTCCGTTCCTCCAGCACCCTCAGAAGTTTACTCTGGAGTTCGAACTTCATATCGCCTATCTCGTCAAGGAGTATCGAGCCGCCCTTTGACTGCTCAAACAGGCCCTTTTTGTCATGCTTGGCGTCAGTGAACGCGCCCTTATCGTAACCGAAGAGTTCGCTTTCAAGGATAGTTTCGGGCATGGCAGCGCAATTGATCCATATAAAAGGCGGGCACCCTGAGGCTGCTGGACCATGCATCAGGTGATGAATATTCCTTGCCACGACCTCCTTGCCCGTGCCGCTCTCCCCTGTTATGAGAATGGTTGATACCCGTGCCTCGGCCAGCTTTTCCATGTTCCTCATTAAATCCTTTATCGCGTCTGACTTCCCGATAAAGGCCCTCTCATAGGTTTCGGAATAGACCTTCCTTAGATAGGCAACTTCCTGTTTGAGGTTTTCTTTCTCTATGGCATTGCTGATGACGATCTTTACCTCGTCCGTGTTGAAAGGCTTGGTAAGGTAATCGACCGCCCCGAGTTTCATGGCCTTGACCGCAGTTTCAGCAGTATCGTCAGCTGTGAGCATTACTACCTCTGTGCTTAATCCTTCGCCTTTGATATCGCGGAGGATATCGATCCCGTTCCGTTTGGGAAGCCTTATGTCCAGCAGCATGACATCCGGCTGCCAATCTCTTACCTTGTTGACTATATCGTCCGTATCTGACTCAGTGAGTACGTTATATCCTTCATTCCTTAATACCTTTGAGAGCATTGAAAGAATCAATCCGTCATCGTCAAGGATAAATACCTTGCCCTTGCTCTTCATTCCGTCACCCCCTTTATTCATGCTTTACCGGAAGGCTTATATAAAATATGACCCCCCCGCCAGGCTTATTTCCTGCTGATATGCTGCCGCCGTGCTGCTCTATGATCCGCTTTGAAATGGCCAGTCCCAGTCCCGTGCCCTTTGATTTGGTTGTGATAAAGGGCTGGAAGATCTTTTCCAGCAGCATATCGTCTACGCCTTCGCCGGTATCGGATATTTCCACCTGGATAGCGTCCTCCTTCGCGTCATAATATGACTTGGCGGTAAGCGTGCCTCCATCTTTCATGGCGTCCCGGGCGTTCAGCAATAAATTCATGAATACCTGCTGCAGCTGCTGGGCGTCAGCCCGGGTCCTGGGAAGGCCCGCATCAAGTTCCTTAACAATTTCTATTTCCGTCTCCTCCGTCTTCATATAAGACCGCTTAAGTGAGAAGTCAATGGTCTTATCTATAATTTCATTGATGTCCGTGCCCGAGAGCTGGAGTTTCGGCGGCTTTGCGAAACTGAGCAGGCTTTTTAAAAGCATTTCGATACGCTTGATCTCCTCAACTGCCCTGAAGATGGTTTCCTTGTCTTCTTCAGGCATGTTTGCCTCGGCGCCCAGTACCTCAACTGATATTTTTATTCCCGCAAGAGAATTTTTGATTTCGTGTGCGAGACCTGCGGCCCACTCGCCGACGAGCTTCATTTGCTCTGCCCTTTTCAGGGTCTCCTCCAGCTTTCTGCGCTCTGTAACATCATTAGCGACCTCCATCCTGACGATCCGGCCGTCTATCCATTCAATCGCGCTGTCACGGATTTCATACCATCTCCCGTTAACGGTATTCTGAAATTCCCAGTGGTAAACAGCCGCAGGGCTGCCGTCGGGATTAAGCAGTTTATCGTTTGAACAGAAGGCACAGGGCCCGTACTGACCGGACTGAAGGGTCTGCCAGCAGGTCTTTCCTTCAATGTCGCCGAACAGCTTTCTCGTATAACTGTTGATATACAGTATCTCGTAGGTCTTCAGATCAGCGACATAAATAATCGCGTCAATATTGTCCAGTACCGTCACGAACATGATGTAGGACCTTATTATGGCCTCTTCGGATTTTTTGCGCTCGGTGATGTCCCGGTCAAAAGCAAGAATATATTTATGCCCCATGAATTCAAGAAGCCCTGCGCTTACCTCAACCGGGAAGACCGTGCCGTCCTTTGTCTTGTGGTAGATCTCCGCCTTTATCCATTCCCCGTTCAACATACGCTTAATACGCTCGGGCGCGTCACTGGAGTCATCCTGCGAATCGAGGTCCCTGATCAGGTTGAGCTTTAACAGTTCATCCATCGTATATCCGTGCATGTCCGCCGCCGCCCTGTTGGCTGACACTATCCTGCCCGCGTCTTCCCCCTCGGCCTCCAGCATAAAGATGGCGTCCCCCGCGCTTTCAAACAGCAGCCGGTACCGTTTCTCGTTTTCACGGATGCTGCGCATAGACTCCTCTAGCGACTGGGACATCTCATTGAAAGAATCAGCCACTTCGCCGAATTCGTCTTTCAGACCTACTATCTTATGGTCAAGCTCCCCGCTTTTTATTTCCCGCGTAGCCTTCAGCAGTACATTGACGGGATGAGTCAGCCCTCTTATAAAAAGAAAGCCCAGTATTCCGGTAAATGCAGGGAGCACGGCCACGAGGGCATAGAGTAAGGCTTTTGTATTTGCTATATCTCTCAGGGATGCCTGGGTTTTTCTCTCCAGCTTGCTGCTTGCCATGGTAATCATGTTATTGACCGATGTGATAAGCTCCTCGCCTGTACGGAAGGTCCTGTCTTCCTCTTCTTCCAGCCTCTGAACGTTGGCCCTTACTGTAAAGAGCCTGCTTATCGCCTTTTTATAGTCATCGACATCGTCCTGCAGATGTTCCAGCCTGAGAGTCATGTCTTCGGAATGATGGCAGTCCAGACAGCCGTCCGCCATTTTTTCCATATTTTTCACATTGGCAATTACGGTATCAATGCCTCTGGCGTAGCGGGTGTTCTTGAGATTAATGTCAGCCTGCACCCTTTTTATCTGGAGCAATAATTGCTCCCTGAGGATCTCCACCTGATGGAGCGTTATCAGGTTGTCCAGTGTAGCGGTCGCCGATTCGATTGTCGTGATTATATACAGCCCGCCCAAAAGGAAAATAACGGAAAAAACACCCAATCCGATAATGATCTTCTTCTTCATGGACCGTTTCCGTATCCGGAAGAAGTAAAATACATATCTATTTTCTTTATATAGTCATATACGCTTTGATAATCCGCATCTGTCGTCACTATGAATCTTTTCGCGCCGAATTTTTTCAGCACCTCCCTGCCGTCCTCATCATTATTCATATTCAGAAGCGTTTCCTTCAGCATTTTTTTCATCGAACTGTCGAGATCACGTCTCACGGCCAGGCCGTTCTCCGGGACATCCGGGGACCTCGTCAGGACCGTAAGTTCTTCCTCTATCCTCCCGTTTGTCTTTGCCATTTCGGAATACACTGTGTTTTTTGCGGCCCCTATGTCCGCCTTCTTGTTGAGGACATCGTATACCGCGTCCTCGTGAGTTCCGGTAAAATACGCTTCTTTCAGAAAAGCCCTGTAATCCCTGATCCCGTTGTCCTTGAAAAAGGCAAGAGGCAGAAGATATCCTGCAGTGGTGGCCCTGTCTACAAAGGCAAATGTTTTGCCCTTCATGTCTGCCGCGTTCCTGATCCCGCTGTCTTCCCTTACAAATATCAAGCCGTAGTATGTAGAAACACCATGAAGTTTCTCAGGCCTGGCAAGAGGTTCAACCCCCAGCTTTGCATGCGCCAGAGCATACGTAAAACTGCCGAAGAACGCGCCGTCTAAATTCAGTGCAACAAAGTTATCGACGATGTTCCCGTACCGGGTAAGCACCTTCAGCTTTACCTTTGTACCTGTCTTCCGGGAAATGTAATCTGCAAGCGGCTCGTACTGTTCCATTTGTTCAAATATATTCCGCTCGGGGATAAGGCCTACCAGCAGGGTCTTTTCATCAGCGCTTTTAGCTGCCCCCGGGGAAGGAGACTCGACCTTTTTGCAGCCGGCTGTCAGGAAAACGCACAGGCACAGCATGAGGGACAGCTTAATAAATACAGGAAAGTTATGTTTCATAGAAAAGGCACATACATAATAAGCCGGGACAATTTTCCCCGGGCATCCGCCTCAGTGTTAATGTAACAAACATGATAATCATAAATCTATCAATCTGTTTTTGCAAATTGCCATGTCAATATCTGTCTGTTATACTCTAATTGTAATTTGTAAAATTGAAAACCTGGTCCACTCTCATCATGAAAAGCAGAAATGTTCATGTTGTCCCGCTCAAGCCTGCCTTACGTTTGTTCAGTGTTTTCATTGTCCTGATAATGTGGCATCTGATCATGCCACAGCTGTCCCGGTGCAGCTACATCTATACTGAAATACATCCCCCAGGATGGCAGTCTTCAGAGGCATATGATATCAACAACAACGGTATAATCGCAGGTTCCGGAAGGGACGAGACCGGTAAATACAGAGGGTTTCTGTATCGTAGCGGGACATATAAAACCCTTGTGCCGCCGGGATGGGAAGAGGCCCGCGCACGCGCCGTCAACGACAACGGCGCCGTGATAGGCCAGGGGCTGGCCCGCGACTACAGGGGCTTTCTCTATGACAACGGCGTATACACCGAGATATTGCCTCCCGGCTGGCGTGAGGCATATGCCTATGGAATCAATAATAACGGAGATATCGTCGGGTACGGCCGCGAAAAAAAATACTTTAAAGGCTTTCTCTTCAGCAGGGGGACTTACACCGACATTCTGCCCCCTGGCTGGCGTGAGGCGTATGCTTCGGGAATCAACAGCAGGGGAGTCATTGCGGGATACGGCATTGATGAGAGCAATACTGCAAAGGGGTTTATCTATCAAAACGGGACTTACACGACAATACTTCCCCCGGGACTGCGTGAGTCAAAGGCCTTTCACATTAATGATCTCGGCGCTGTTGCAGGTTCCGGTCTTGACGTTGGCAACACGCCCAAGAGCTTCACGTACAAAGATGGGGCTTATTCTGAAATCCTGTCGCCGGGCTGGCAGTCAGTGGAGGCCTATGGTATAAACAACAGCGGGGCCGTAGTAGGATGGGGCACATACAAAGGCGGGCACACGATCGGCTTTCTCTATAACGGTATATCCTTTTTTTCATTGATCCCTCCGGGCTGGCAGTGGAGCCAGACATATATCATTAACGATCGAGGTGACGTGATAGGATACGGTTCTTACGGGGCTGATAACAGGGGTTTTATGGCAAGAGGTGTCCCCGATATTTCGGTGAGTCCGATGATTATTTTTTTTGGCGGCAACATCGGAGCCGGCAGGCTGCCTGACAGGGCTGTCACAATAAAAAATAACGGCATCGGGGAACTCATTATTGGACAGGTAACGGCGCCGCAGCCTCCGTTCAGCTTGACGGCTGACAATTGCTCCGGCAAAACATTGGTCCTGTATCAGACATGCACCATCTCATTCGGATTCACGCCTGTATCCGGGAAAACAGCCGCTTCCAGCTCAGATATTCCTTCCAATGACCCTTTCAACAAATCCGTCACACTGACTATAGGTGTGTTCCCTGACAATGACGGCGACGGACATACCCTTGACGCTGATTGCGATGACAATGACCCATCGCGTAATCCGGGGGCTTCCGAGGTCCCGCATAACGGGAAGGACGATGACTGCAACTCTTCAACCGCGGATAACGCAGGTAGTATCAGATAAAGGGGAATTTCATAAGGACCTCTGACATCAGTTAAATGACCATGTATATCCGGTCATTTGACCAGCCGGCCTCCCCATAGCAGTCCCTCCGCGATTCGACCCGGCATTGTTCAGATTTTGTCCGTAATACAGCCCCCCCGGCATACCACGTAAATGTAATCCAGTGTTTTCAATGGGTTCGGTAAATGCTGTTTCCCAAGAAACAGGGAACAGACTGAGTTCATGCTCAGACTCTTTAATGATATAAATAAAAATGTTCTCTGGCATATTCATTGCTTTATTTCAAATAAGGAATAGGGGGGAAACATGAAAAGGATATTATTGCTCTGGTTATTATTCACCATGCTTGCAACGGCCATTGTCTATGGCATCAATGAAATGATTTATGCAAGTGGTTATGCAGAATACTCGTTGCATCAGGTGTAGTAATCACGGCTGTTCATGTCTCAATGCACAGTTAATTGACTGTTCCGACAGTTTGAAAAACTAATTCGCAGCACAAAATTAAGATAACAGATTTTTAATTAAAAAAGAACAGGGGAGCTCCCTTGGACTGCACCCTGTTCATATTCCATATATGCATTACAAAAGGAGACTGTTATGAGACAAAAATATGATTATATCCCTTTAAATCGTGCTGTTATAATATTTGCAGCGATCTGTTTGCTTGTCCTGATATCCGGAATGTCACCTGTCCATGCACAGGGCTATTCTGTGTCCTTGACTGTTCTAAATACCGCAAGCTCGACAGGTGAAATCAGTATCGTGGAAGGAACTGATATTGAAGTTGAATTTGCGGTTAATGATCCCATTGGAGAGCTTTCAAAAAACGATCTGATACGTTTGGTGAGAGTTGATACCGGCTGCAAAATCTATGAAAAAAAACGTGGCTCTCTCCTCAACGGTTCAGTCTCCCTTAGAACAAAGTCCAGCGATGATGATGACGATCATGCAGGGTCCGGCTCATCATGCGCAAATATCGGCTCGTTAAAAGTCCAATATGTACATAATAATGTAGTACTTGCATCTGCTCCTGCTACTGCGCAGATGGTTGTATATGCTGATCAATCTGAAATGCTTCTGTTGCAGCGCATAATAGATCTTGAACAAACTGACCCGGTGCCAGGGCCCCAGGGTCCGATTGGTCCACAGGGTCTGCAAGGTATTCAAGGCCCGGTAGGACCGCAAGGTTTTCAAGGCGATCAGGGCCCGGCCGGTGTTGCCGGTCCGCAAGGTCTTCAGGGTGATCAGGGCCCAGCCGGTGCTGCCGGTCCGCAAGGTCTTCAGGGTGATCAGGGTCCAGCCGGTGTTGCCGGTCCGCAAGGTCTTCAGGGCGATCAGGGTCCAGCCGGTGCTGCCGGACCGCAAGGT
>JAGVNU010000088.1 GCA_020053105.1 Thermodesulfovibrionia bacterium | reverse complement strand
GTGTCCAATCTCGGACACTATCTTTAAAGGCACTCCTTTCAGTAGCATAAACGTTGCCGAGGTGTGCCTCATGTCATGTAGTTTAACATTTTTCAGTCCGGCCTTATCAGCATATTTTCTGAATTTTTTGGATACTTCCTTGGGATGATCGTAACACGATGGAAAGACAGGGCCTATATGCTTTTTTCTATAGAAAAGCAGCTCCTCTAAA
Organism: Thermodesulfovibrionia bacterium; assembly: GCA_020053105.1. GTDB lineage: Bacteria > Nitrospirota > Thermodesulfovibrionia > UBA6902 > UBA6902 > UBA6902. Next base: position 41,466 of record JAGVNU010000088.1, on the reverse strand, counting down.
TTTTTCGCAAGCGGAACAATCCTGGTTTTGGTTTTGCTTTCCCTTACATGGATCATCCATTCACCGTGATTTTCCCTGAAATCCTGCCACTGCAGTCTGGCAATTTCGGTCCTCCGTCCCGCAGTGTATAAATAGGTCAGGATAAGCTCTCTATCTTCCTGTATGCTGATTGCAGACAGAAGCCCTTCAATCTCCTGCTTGTTACACGCCCTCGGCAGGGTATCCTTGAGCTTCAGTTGCTTTACATATTCCCATGGTGTCTTATCGATATACTCCCATTCAACTGCCTTCTTAAAGGCGGCCTTCAGGTGCCTTATAGCTATGTTGATAGTAGTAGGTTTAAGGGCATTTTTTCTCAGATGATTTATGAATTCGTCGCATTGTTTTCTGCTGATCGCATTGATCAAAGTGGTTCTGCCAAGGAAATCAGCGAATTTATCAAGGGCTTCCTGGTCCAGCCTCGTAGTATTTGCGGCCTTGTTCTTTTCTCTGTGCGCTACGTATTCGTTTGAAAAATCATCTATAGAGACATGAGCTTTGCGGTCCACCTGGATCAGTCTGCCGAGCAGGGCCTCTTTTTCTATCTGTTTAAACAGCCTCTGGGCAAGAAGCTTGTCCTTTGTTTTCAGGCTCTTTGACTGTCCTCTCCGGATTTCAACATAATAGGCCCCGTTATTTCTCTTGTATAGTCGCATAACAGGGAATTTTATTACATTCATCTCACAAATCGCAACCTTGACATATGAACTTTTACAGGGTCCTGAAGCATGAAATTATCAATGCTTTCACGATCTATATACCACTTGCCCTTGAGTCTTTTAGCATATATACAATCATCCTTTATATATTCCATAAGTGTATTTTTTGACATGGATGTATATTTGCAAGCAGCCTTAACATCCATCCAGCGCGGGTAAACGTTCTGTCCGGCCATGCGGATAACCTGTCGGACAAGCTCATTGAGCTCGCGGATCTCTTCACAAAAACATCCTTGGTCCATATTTCATATATTACTTCCTGAACAAGAGGACTTTATCGGGAACAGACATATACGGTGGGAAATGAAACGCAGATTAATGCTTTTTCATAATCAACCTGGACAATTCCTGCACTTTTTCTTCTGTATATTCCCCGAGAACATCATCCAGCACCGCAGTCCAGTGAGATTTATGGTTGATTGCCCTTTGAATACGATTTGCTATTTCTTCTTTATCAATGGCTATGTCCGGAATTTTTGAGGCATACACTTCATAGAGGGCTTTTTTTATTATTTCAGATTTATCCATGGAGATATAATCTCTTAATTGTTCTATTGTAGGGGTAATCGGCCTGTGTTTTATCTTGCTTTCGATAAAACGGATAAGCTCAGGCGATGTAAGGGTGTTGAGTTCCGCCCTTCTGTATTTTTTTGCGGCCCTGTCTACAATGAGAAACTTTTTCTCTTCTTCTGAGAGCTTAAGCATATCAAGCGCCTTTTTATAGGTCTTTTTATATTTAACTATCTCCGCATATTCCTCCTTGTCCTTGCCGAGTTTCTTTGCATCATCAAGCGTAAGTCCTATTTTGATAACATCCAGACCTTCTTTATAGGTATCACTGCCGCGGAGAAATTTATCACATATTAAATATCCGGGGATATCACAATCATGCAGGATATAGACCTTGATCCCTTTATCGAGAAAGTACTTCATCAATCTCTTGACTGCCCTTGTTCCGAAACCCTGAGTGGACATGACTCCCAGATTTAATTTATCAAGGAGCCCGCTCTCCTTAAGGATAATATTAAATCCGGCTTTTTCAACGAACAGGACCTGGTTGAACATCAACTCATCAGGGACTGAATAAAAGGTTCTGGTCTTCCGGTATATGCCGTTTTTTATGGCCCTTCTAATATATGCTAAGACGTCTTCCGTACCTAATGGAAGTTCATCCCCTGTGACCGGGTTGTAGAAATAGCCTCTTCTTTCAAATAACACCTTGTCTTCAAGCTCAGGGTATTTCTCGATGAAAAAGGTCACAATCGCCTGAGTAAACGTACTGCTATAGTCTGATTGATTCAGGTCACGCTGATATCTTATGTTGACAATATTACGCACGGTATAGAAGATCTGCCGTACATGGACCTTGTACCCTTCACTCGCTATTTCATACCCCTCCATGAAGTGTCTCTTCATGAGGGCCTTTTTGCTGGTTTTTTTGATCCGGTCCCATGGTCCTTGGTATTTTTACCTTCAGCCTTTCTCGCTTTTTCGACCTCTTTTATAACCTCTTTTGTCAGCTCCTCTACGAGTTCAATAAGTTTGTTTTTAAAATGCTCTGCGACTACGCGAGTTTTAGAATGTTCAGTGAACTGGATGTGTGGAGAAATAAAATGTATAAAAAGCCTTACGCCTCTTGCCTCTTTAAATCCTGCCTGCTCCAAAATAGAAAGGAGGGAATCTTCTTTATACTCTTTGCCATTGAACCTGATCGCGTCTTTATTAAATTTAAAAGGACAGGACTCATAAGGAACAGATCTGTTTATAGTCGTAATAATACGGGCATCAGAATAATAATCACTTCTGTGCAGGGAGGCTTCAAGACAAAAGGGGATGTCCACTTCATGATGACGATATTTTCCATAAATACGCTTATATTTAAATGCGTCCCCCCTTCCGAAAACATTTTTTATCTGGCTTTTGCCTACTATGTATTTCTCAAGGTATGTAGATGAAGGCTCAGAAACAAGATTCTTTAACTTATGATAAAGCTGTCTGACCGCCTCATTATTGCCGGCAATATCAGACAATTTCTTGTAGGGAAAGGACATGTTACTCAGGACTCTTTGAGTGCCGCTAAAAAGAGCACAGAAATTCTTCACGGTCCTGCCGGGGTCTTTATGGGCAATTGCCTGCAGCAGCTTATTAAATGAGTTAAGATCATACCAGTGGAGAAAGTTATCATCCCTCTTTTTGCTCTTTTTTTTGCCCGGCTTCAATGTAATATTGTTGAATTTATATCCGTTAAATACAAAAGACACATCAGGGTTACAGAGATGATATGTCTGAATCTTCTCATGGATAGCGGAGCGTGAAAACCTTATGCCTGTTATTTTTATGCCCGGTCTGTCCTCCCCGCCATTTAACATTTCCACAACAGGGGCAAATCTGACCAAACCTATCGCCAATTTTGACTCATCGATTTCATATGAAATCTTCTTGTTGTTTGTTATGAATTGAAGCCGTGCGTTCTCAAGATGACATATGCCGATTACCGTCTTTAACGCATTGCCCTGATATCCCCTCGATACAGCAATATAATGACGTTTATTCGAAATATATTTAGAAAAATCATGGATACCCTCAATTACATTTTCCGGGATGCCCCCATACGTATCGTGGATGAAAAAGATTTTGTCATTATATTCAATAGTTATGCCTTTATCTTTCAGTCCCTCAACAGCGTCCAGACTGTTGTCTATCAGTTCCTTTAAAATCACATCACTCCACCAGGGCCTGGGCAGCCCTGTCAGGGAGGTAAGACCTTTTTCTGAAAAATACTCACCCTCTCTGGGGTCATCCAGATGTTCTCTCATGCTGTTACCTTTTCATTTTCTGTAAAAATAGCGGTTACCCGGGGATTCGAATGCATGCATGCAAATTTTTCGATATCTTTATTCCAAAACGCCTTTTTTACAAATTACAGTTTTTTATCGGATCAACTTACTTCCGGCTTGACTGTCCTTTTTTTCCTGAAACAGTAACAGTATCGGCATAAATCAAAGCGGCTCCTGTCCCGGAAGGTAATACATATAAAGGAGGTTGCTCTGTGTATAAAGAAGAGTTTGAAGAACATAAAGAACGCGTAAAACAGTCCGCCGTCTGGCTATCTATGATGCCTGAATCTCTGCAGAATGAGTTCTTCAGGGTCCTGTTCAGGAATGTTGAGGAAGAAGACAAAATCAGGCTTTTTGACAGGATCGCAAATTTTGTCTATCCGGAGGGTCAATGGACAAAAATCGAGAATTGGATGGAAAAGCGGTTTCTCAAGGACATGAAGAGAACCCCCCGACAGGTGGCAGGCATGTTTCTTATGTATTCAAAAATGAATACAAAAATGGCTCCGAAGATGATCGTTCTTGCCCAGAAGGCCAAAGACAGGCTCAGAAAAAAAAGAGAGTATGAAATGAAAAATAAGACAAACACTGTAATTGAAATGGAGGATGAACAATGAACAATACGGCAGGTCTCTCTGATACCGGGAAGCTGATAATATCGGGTTATATACAACCATATCGCAGGATTTTTGTGCTTCAAGATGTTCTGGATATAACCACGGAGCTTATAAAGCTGCTTGAACTGCATGGGGACTGCCCTTCCATCCTTATGACAATGAAAGATGAAGAATCAGCGAATCTCCGGATTATAAGAGAGAGCCTTGCAAGGATTACCCTCAAAGAGCACACGTATTGTGTAACACTTAACCTTATAAATTCCCTTAAAAACGAATACCCGGATTATCATGTTCATATACCTGGAGCAGTTGTCACGGCCCTTGCTCATGATATAGGGAAGATACCTGATGTAATTGATTCCTTCAGCGATACTCGCGAACACCCCGTAATCAGTGCCCGGAAGCTGAGGGACATGTTTGCTGGAAAAAATGAAATATTTACAGACAAGGTAATCCGCGCAATAGAAAGCCACCACTCACAGTCGAATAATAGCTTTACCAGAATGCTGCAACATGCTGACAGAAAGGCGCGTGAAACCGAACTACTGAAGCTTTCACAAAACTCGAAGATAGCTCCGCTGAGCAGCTGGTTTTCGCTGGAAGACTTCTACAAGAGGCTGGATCCGCACATAAATTTTGCCAAAGGTGCTTTCGGCTGGAAGGCGTTCAGCTTCAGGGGAGTTATATATTGCAGGCCAGACTTAATTTACAAAATAGTAAAAGATCTCTGTGTCGAATTCTACATTATTGATTTAATGTTCTTAGACGAATCAGCGCTTGAAAAAGCCATTGACAGAATTGTCAGTCATCTCAGAGACCATGATATGATACCGGACCAGTTGAAGGCGAATCGATTTACACAAAAATATATCTTAAAGACATATGCTACTCATGCTACTCGCAGCTATAATGCCATTTTAACGCCTCTAAAACCGGTTGGATTCTATAATATGAGTGAGCTTGAGTCGAGAAAAATCGGGTTCCTTGAGACCATTAAGAGCGTCAGTCGGGCCTGATCTATGTTTCAGATCATTTGATAAATAAGGATTTGCTTTGTCATCATGAATTTTTCTGCAAAGTTTAGACTAAAGTTTGCATTTTTCTTTTTGCATTTCTCGGTGCAGATTTCCTACGGAAAGAGAACTTTCAGAAATACTGATGTCTTTGCGAACTTCGGCATGAAAGGGAGGAGTTGAAGTTTAAATATCTGCATTTAATTGTTAAGTCTACTTACAAATAGAGGCATGTTTGCAAGCCTGCCTCCGTTCCCATCTCAGTTATATAAAAAGCTAAAATCAAAGCCCTGTTAATAATTCGTTAAAGTTGAGAACATCTTGGTAAGTGACGGAAAACCGCTTGCGATTTTCTGGATAGAGATCAAACATAAAGAAATTTTCCCGATGGGACAAGAAATAATCTTCACGCGTTCTAAGCAGGTTCCTTTTGATCTCACCGGGTCCACCAGCTGGCGCCGCCCCCCGCCGTTTAGCTTCATGATAAAGGTCAATTGCCCGCTTCTTCAGCACTGGAGGCGAAAAGTAATTCTGTAAATATTTGTGGTACACCATTTTGAACATAAACTCGCACTGAGAAAAAGTAAAGGAAGGTTTATCACTTCTCACGGTCGCATTCAGGCGCTTAAGTGACGCTGATCCATTCCCTGTAGCAAAGAGCTCAGTGTAGAACTCTAAGAAACTCTTCAGCAGGACGCTGTCATACATAACCTCATTCGGACCTATAAGTCCCCAGCAAGGGGCTCTATCCGTTGGAACAAGAGCGCTGGTCAGGTACGCGCCATAACAGGCCGCGAGTACAACGAGAAGATTGTTCCGTGTTTGAATATTGAGATTGACTAATGGTATCTTCAGCTCGTCCCATGTTATAAATTCACCGGATGCTAACCCAAGTCCCTGCTGGTTGCCATGAGTCTCAAAATGTAAAACAGGCCAATCACCCTCAAGGCGTGCCGTCTCTTCAAGCTTCAAAAGTAATTCCAGAAGTTCGCTCTTAGTAATGACATTGTGAAGCTCTGGCATCAGCCCCCGTGCGTGCCATGCATCAAGATTCTCTAACTCCTTGTGAAGTTCAGTGCCTGTATGTAATTCAGTCGACGGAATAGATTGAATTACCACGATCTTACTAAAATGTGCTGAGATATTCACGGATAAGCCCAACAATTCATGCTTATCATCATAGTTTATTAATAGTAACACAGACTTACTACCAGGTAACAGAAGGGTAGATAAGGCTGCTGTCTTTTACTTCGAAGGTGTGTCAGAGGCCTTTGGTGACGTTCTTGATTTCTTGAACTAAATCGGTATTAAGTTAACATATTCAAGAATGTCCTCTATCTTCTATACATGCTCCTTTTCAGATTTACGAAGATCTTCCATTAAGTGCAATGGAACGGGAAGACGGTAATGCCTACAGGCTATAAGAATTATCGGCCATAAGCCAGATTCAACAGCTGACAGTGTTTTAAATTGTGGAGAGTGCTTACATTCAGCGAAGGCTTGGCTTAGGAACTCATCGATAGATCGGTCTATACACACATGGGATAAAGTAGCGCCATGGGCACCACTATTGGTATAGAAATATTCCTCAGATTTTTCATCTGGATACCAAAACTGAAAGTTGCAATGTTCAAGGTGAGTTTCTTTTATTGTCTGTACCTTAGTATAAAGCTTAATGTCACCCAGTAAACCCGCCCACAACGCGATCATTGGAAAAAGTATGCTGCCACTAGTAACTTCTTTATGATATGCATCGTTATTACGCTGTGGATGCTTAAGAAGATCACTATAACCGTTTAAATTACAAGGATATTGGCCATGAATTTGATGAGCGAATGTTGCTCGTAAAACAAGTTCAGAAAGCCATGTTTTAACATAATTGTGGTTATTAATATCAATAGATAACAGCAATATAGCAATAGTTATGTCGATCGCATGGTCATCTTTGATAGGAAGCAATAATGTTGGGTTGTTTGAAATCAATTGTTTAACTGCAACCGAAATAGACCGAACATCGTTCCACAATTGCTCAAGAATCTCAGTTTCATCTTCGCTCACTCGCTGTAAGCTCCAGTATGACCAAATGCCGCCCACAGATAGGCGACCTAACACATCAAATAACTTTAGATTAACGTCTACATTACAAGAAGAATAAACCGCAGTAGATAAAGCATGTCGCTTTCTTGTGTGCGGCAGAATATTCTTGTTAAGGTATTGAGAGCTAATCTGGTGATATACGATTAATAAGGATTCAAACGCTAATTTTACTGCCTTTGCTACTTTCGTCTTTTTAGCATAATATGCTTTGGCTATAGTCCATGCATGTAGCAATGCGATTTCGCTGGATAGATAAGCCGATTCTGTATTGCCAACTTCACGAGCCCATGCAAATAAAATCCATAAACAGATATTAATCTGTCGGATGGTTCTTATTTGGTCTTTGTCCTCGGTGATTTCTGCACTAGATAAAGATCTGATTAAAATAGAAAAATGCTGATAGGACGCTTCTGGCTCATCCAGCAATGCAAGTGACTTGCGTAACTGTGAGCGAGCGTTTGTGGGCAACAAGTCTTCACGTAAAAAATTCAATAGAATCAGCGATGCAAGTTTATCTCCATTCCATTCTTCAAATGTTAGATTCCTACGCTTATTCTGCTTCATATATCCTTTAACTTGAGTTCTTACCTGCTCTTGAATATCTCCACCAATGCAGATGCAAATAACAACATCCTTATCTTTGTGTTCATCAGGTATGCGGTTGGGAATGTAGGTATCCAATATCTCATTGAGAGAGGGTCGAAGGGATTGGAGAGTATCTCCATCCCATGAACTCCGAGATAAATCCCCCGCTTTGATTGAGAACAAGTATACCTTCTCTTTACCGCCATCGTGGCTACCTACGGCGGCTACGTCAACACCGTCTTGTCGCGTTCCTTTCCCGGGGCGAGAATAAACATTGAGCCCCATTTGGCTCAATAAATCTGGGAGCATTGCATCTAGTTCATCTCGTTCCTTAAGGGAAGATAGGTACTGTTTTATAATGAGCTTCATTTCTTTAATTGCTCCACTCTAAAAACTCGTAGCATATAATCCAGACCAAACGGATCGATATTTTCCAATCTGGGAAATTCTATTTCAGTCCCGTGGCTCTGCAACGGTGTTTCCATTCGGGTTGATTGTCCATCAGGGCGATAAACGTAATCAATCGACTTTCTACCGTAAAGCAGCACAGACTTTGAAACCAAGGAGAAAAAAACAGATTCTTTTTCTGCTTCCTTAAGTGACTCTGACATGAGCCGAGAAAAGTGTCGTTGGTATGCGTCTCTCTGGGTTTGAGGAGGATGCAACTCTGGAATCACCCCAGTTGATTTTAAATCATCCAGGTAGTCTTTGAAAATCTTAATCGTTGTTTCAATCGCTGTTTTGGTTTTTCCTGATTCGCTATCGGCCCGTCGAATTAGGTAATCTTTTACCTTGCCTGGAAAATTTAGGAGCAGGGGTTCAAATAAAAGCGTATTAAGCTGCTTTAGTGTTTCATCGTCGGAAGTGTGGCGCATTAGAGAAATGATGATGCTTGCAGCGGTAACAGGCTTAAAGAACAAATAACCGATGGTTTTCTGGCAATGTACAGAATATGTTTTAGGTCTGAAGAAACCAGTTCAGATTGATCTATCTCCAAGACAATATTAGAATCATTAGCCTTATTAACAACTGTTTGAATCCCCTCGCAGAGAACCCTATCACCCCGAAGAAACCACCTCGTCAGCAATTTATTAAGCAAGTTGTTATTCTTGTATATTTCTATAATAACGCTATCAAATATATCAAGCGCTGTATCAGCGGGATTGGATAGTAGATAAGTTTCTAAAAACTCAATACCCTTCATCGGATTTATTTGCTTAAGTAATTTCACCAAGCCATAGTCAATATTGTCCAATGTGCCTTTGTGTTGTGGTCTAACACGCCGTAAATGATCAAGTAAAGCATCCAACAAGACATCAGGAAGTTCATTAAAATTAAAGCCGAATAATTCTGACGCTGCATGAAGTGCGTAATCGCCTCCTTTTGATAATGCACACACTATCAGATCAATAACGCGTGCTAATTTTGACTTGTCATGTCTATATAAGCTGAAAGCAGATATTATGAGATTACCCAGAAGTTGGTCGTTAGTCTCTTTGCTTACGGATAGTTCTAAACAGGCAAGTGCAGGCTCAATAAAAACGGAGTCCTGAGAAAATTGAATTTTACCTAAAGAAAAAATGGCCCTTTTACGAATATCGATATTTTCATGTCCCGTAAATCGAATGGCTTCATTGAGATAATGCTCAGTATCAATGCGAGTTCCAGCAATAATAGTGGGTGATAGTAAATCAGCCAATTGATCAATGGATGCCTCGATCTGCTTTAGAGAATCTTTTGGGCGAGATGGCTCAGCCGCGCAAAAGTCAATATAAGGAGCGAAGAGGTACCCTGCGACCATGTTCTGACCTGCCTCTTTGACTAACTGAATAACACAGTCCATAACCGGTCGTATGGGAGCATTGAGTCGTGGAAGTACTGCCTCGAGAATGTGGCGGGTGAGAAAAAAGTCATACCCAACACCTGGCTTATTTTCTAAGTCTCTAAACCCAGCAATGACATCAATCAACCCATCATTTTGCATACTCACCAGTTCATCCACGAGAACATTACGATGCTCCTCTTCTCTTAATGACTTGTCATAAACGACTTGAAGAAAATTACCTTCTCTGAAAGCAGCTATGAGATCTGTTCTCAAATGATTCATTTCAACGCCCTTTTGATTTGGATAAATACAAGGTAAAGCGTGGGGTTAGGTTTTTCTTCTTGCATCTCATTTTCTTCCTTAATTATCCCTTTCTTTCTGACAACCTTGATCCCCCATCAATATTAAAAAAATATCATACGCCACCATAGAGTGAAAGTGCAACAGGGAAATAGTGCCATAGCGCAATAGTGTCTCAGAGACGTAGCGTAACAAAAAAAAGTGCAGAAGTACTCTATCAACTCCGTTCGATGGGAGAGTCTGTCATCACAGTCAATTAATTTTACACTCACACTTCGTTAGCAAAAGAAGCGATATGGTATGACTTGCTAACCTCAATCTTTCCATTGTAAATTCTCATATATGAGAAAATTGCGAGATTGTAACCTCTGGTAGGAAGTCCACATCGCATTTGGAATGAGCTGATTGACTGATTCTTGTTCAGGAAGTCTAAAGATGAAACAGATCGACGATTCTGATATCTATTTCAGCGGTTCGAAAGTATTGGAAAAGTCCAAAGTCCATTTCATCTGCTTTTTTTAAAGAGTCTATCCCTTTTTTCGCAGGATCACTATTTCCTCCAGTTTTTGATACATCCGGTCCTTTCTCTTTCCTGCTCTCATCAGCATGTGACAATATACCCGGGATATTGCAGTAATGCAGCGCAGCCATTTTAAGGTAGGAATTTCTGTTTCTCACGCTTTCAAGGATACCCATCAGCTCCGCTTCCGCCGCATTCCGGGAATTCAGGGTTACTTTGATGATCATTTTCTCCATATTCACCTCCAAATATATTTCTTCACTTCTTTATTACTTCCTGAGTTACTAATGGGTATCAAGAGAGTCCCTGTCGGGTAACCATCAACTGAAAATAACGTACTTTCGGCTTTACAGGTAACCATTGGGTTCCCGGAAGGAAACGTAAAGGGAACTCTTGTGTCTGAATCGCGACAAGGAATACGGCGGCATACGCCTGAACAGGTTTAGTCAACTCTATCTGGAAAGCATGATGGCAAATGAAATCGGATTCTCCAGAGTTTCTCCAGACATAACATATAATTATATATATGTAGGAGATCATTTTATTTGGGAAGGAATACTGAAAATAAAGAGGACTGTGTACGGCATGGTTATTGTCAAGTCTTCTGAATGAGGTGTAGCATCTCCACAAGAGTCTTGTCGCTTGCTCCGATAGATGATTTAATATCTTCAGATTATGACTGCACCCCAAGCTTGCCGAGCAGGGCATTCATCCGTTCATAGGCATCTCTCTGTATACGCGCTTGTTCATCCGGATCGACTACTTCTTCAAAGTCTGCAACTGACTTTGGGCCGAAGGCTTTCTCTGAAGAAAACTTCCCAGCGATCTTCTGCAAGCCTTCCTGAACCAGTCCATGATGCAGGTGTGGTTTAAATTCATCTGCCAGTGCGTCTATCCCCCCCGGATAATTCAGCAGACAATAGTAAATGTCCCAGGCATCCTTTTCCTTCATACGGGTTTCCATGGCCATACCTTTCATCACAAAGAACGGCACAATAGAAGCAACGCGAACATTAACCGCATCATGTGCGCCGTTAGGGAGTGTCCCTTCAATCCTGATCTCTTTTGACATCTCAAAAGCGAGATCGCATCCCCTTACTTTGCGAGCTTGTAGTCCCTGTATTTTCTGATGACGATGACCTTTTGAAGTCCCCTCATATTCACCAGCCAAGAGATCAATTTGTACCTTGACCTGCTGGGCTCCCACTTTCACATCTCTAAAAAAGATAAATGGCTGCTCTCCCTGCTGATATCCCCTGCTCATAAGAAGATCCTGAATCTTTTTGTATCCGGCTTCCTGAATCTTCTGATGGTTTAGGGCGATGTCTACATCCATGCTGCCAACATGTGGGCCGCTGAAATGGGGTAACAATACTTCAGGAATCCAGCCGCCGATGAGAACGATATCATCTTTATATTCACCCAGAAGATGCACCAGCTCTATGAGCACAGAGCGTGCAGCCTCAACACCTTCAGCAGTATAGTCCCTTCTCGTTACCATACTCGGTTCACACTCCAACTACTGTTCATACAATGAACACAACTTCCTATCATTTTTCTCCTACTGTCCATTTCGGTTTTATTACATCTCTTAGCAAAACTTCCGCGGCCTCTTCGCCCCTGCCTTTATACCCTTTCAGGTCAAGATATGTCTGCAAAGGCGACACGATCCTGATATCTTCAATTGTCTGAGTCCCGTAAAAAACCCCTTCGTCATAAGGACCGAGGATAGTTATATTGGCCCCGCTTTCTACCTTTTTCAAATTCAGTAATGATGCCACATCCTCTCTGTCATTGTATACGTAAGCCATTACACGTGAGTAGCGCACCGCAGGGGCATAGCGTGCAGCGCCGGAGAAACCTGTCAGCGCATACTCAACACCTTTCTCCCGGCAGGCATTGGCAATATCGGATTCTATTTCAGGAATGCTTTTCAGTGAATAATAATTACGCACTTCATTCTTCCGGTATGTATATACATTCACCCATTCTTCGAGCAGCTTCCACGGGGCAGTTAATGAGAATCCGTCTTGCTTGGTGATCCACTCTCGATCAAGAAGGAGTTTCTTCACGTTGGCGACCTGTCCCAAGCTCACCCGTGCTTCATCGGCAAGGTCCTGTGTCTTCCAGACTCTTCCGGGATTGTTTAATAATACCCGCAGTACGCGAGAAGCCTTTGGAGAAAAGAGTGATACGAGGTCTCTCCTCGTCCGGAAAGGATTCGTCTTTCCTGTTTGCTCGATGTATACCTGCCCGAACGAAATGAAACAGTTGCCGGCAAAGTCCAGATAACCAATTCCATCTTTCAAGCAGATCTCTGCTGACTGTGGAGATATGAAGGGTGCCATGAAAATAAAGTAAGCATCCGGGAAGGTATCACGGTATCGAATTAACTGATTGACTGCATTGCGAGCCATGCGCGGTTGTCCGTTACTCTTCACTTCAATGATGAGCACCTGCTTCTTGTCATCAAGAGTTAGAGTAACCAGAAGATCCACGCCGTCTTTCTCGCGCTCAATAGATTCGATCTTCAAAAAAGGTATTCTATCAAGGATACTTTTTATGATATTTTGTGCTGTAGTTTCTATGTCCGGCACTTCTGTTTTCATCATTTAAGCCTTTTTCAGCAATTGCTGAAAACTATTATTGCACTGAAAAATGATGCTTGTCAAGAAGATTTTTTCACTGTTTGCGGCATTTTCAGCGTATGCTGAAAGTTCTAATTATAATGAAACTAATAATTAACTATTCAAAAAATAGAATTTTTCATTACATTAATCTGCATATACATGCCATCTGGATTCCTGAAGTTATTCCAGACATAATATATCCATACATACGTTATGTGACTATTGTTATTGGGGAAGGCAAGAAAATTAATACATGCCGGTGCTCCGAGATCGTATAGTCACCGGCTTTGTATTCAATTGCTCTTTTGTGACAAACTCCTGATTCCTTCCAAAAGCACCCTTGTGGCAATACAGTCATCTTCATTGTATTCAAGGATGCGCTGACGAATGGTCTGGTCTCCGGACTCAACCCAGCGGTGATACCATTCAATTGATGCTGCACCCGACGGATCAGTGTCACGCCACTTGAATCCGAGATAGTATGCCAATGTTTTTATTGAATGATCATTTGTCGGCCATTCAGTGCATGGTTTTATTACGTGGTTATAGAGATCAACTGCTGTTTCAGGTGAAAACAGTTCATCCAACTGTACATCGGTCATAACATGAGGATAACGTTCCCGCAATTTACGCCACACTGTTCTTTCATAGGGCGAATAATAGTAAATGGAGCAGGGCCTTGATAATTGAATATATTCCCATGCCTGAGCAAATGCCTGCTCTTCATCTTCCGTGGTTGGAGAATCTGCAAAAAACGAGACATATCGTTCTGAACTGCCCCGTCGTTCAATAAATCCATGGAGGTAACAGATGTCCCTCATCGGGTCGGTTTCAATGTCGAAAAACAATTCAGTTTCAGCATTCGGCAAAGTAAACTCTTTCTTGATATACGGTCTGCCGCCAGACTGGATTAACAGCTTTGCCCGCGCCTGGAACTTCAGCAATGAATCCGGTCCGATTCTCGGGAATGAAGTTTTTTTACCTTTGATAAGTCTGGAAATATCTGCTTCAGCTAATTCAGAAACCGTCCTGATACTTGCAATCATAGTATCCCTTTTTCCCCTCCCCAGTTCAGGAATCAGCGTTAAGTCCTGGGATTCTTTTACCTCCTTTTTGCAAAGTGATCTCCAGCAGCATAACTTGCAGTTGGCTGCTAAAGCCGGGAGAGTCTTTATTGCCTTCTGGCTTATGGCCCTTGCTTCCCCCAGACAGGTTTCATAAAGGTCCCATAAACTCTCTGTATTTCTGACTCCCTGAGGAGCGTTAAGATCATATGCAACCTCTTCACCGTGTATGTCCCATACAAAAGGACACCGTCCTCCTGAAATCCCAAGCCTCTCCAGGATATCCGTATATAAGGCCAACTGCACTGCATAATGCTTCTTTGGTTTTCCCTCAGAATCCTCACTTGCCCCCTCTTCACCAGCGCCGCTCTTTATGTCACCAGCTATGTAAGAATTGTCATGACGTCTTAATATATCCGGCTCACCGACCAATTCACCAGCAGTTATTCTCCCGCTGTATATCAAGTTATCCCGGCGCTTCATTGCCTCCTGTGTCATACGTTCTTTTTCTTCTCCTTTGAGTTTGCTGAGGTCAGTATAGGGTGCTTCTAGTTCTTCGATTACTTCTTTCTCAAAGGCACTGCCTTTATCCCAGAGAAGCTGAACAAACGGGCTTACCGGATCACGGTCCTTATAATTACCAAAAAGATCCAGTGTGACCCTATGAGGGCATTGGACGAGGTTGTATAACATTGAAGCGGTTACTTTGCTCATATTGAATTATTCGGCTTGAACGATGGGGGTGTCAAGTCAGCTTAGAAGTGTCCCCAGACTTCCCAAAAATTAAACTAATACTTCCTCTGAGACCGGCAACTCTTTACTTGCAGTTACTGAAAGCAATCCAATAGAGGCAAGATTGCGGATTGTTTTTGCCACTTCATTCTCATCATAAGGAGGGCGTCTTTTTTGTTTCCAATCCATGACTGACTTTAAGACGTCTGTTTCACTGGGTTTTGATTTTCGTTCTCTTTCAAGGGAGTGAGCTGCAAAATGAATTGTAGCTGCTAACTCAGCCTGATGGGTCGTATTTATCCTCAGGAACAAGTCTGCCAATTTATTAATTATTGGCTCATATTCCTCGATAACTTTTTTATATCGTATCTGAGCATCGTTATAAGTCAGTCCTGTTTTTACGCTAAACATACGTCCAAGTTGTTCTTCTTTTATCAGACCATTATTTACAAGACGTGTTATCTTTTCTTTCAAGCTCGCGTCAAACGGACCGTAACTGCTTCGTGCAAATCTCAGGTCTGTTTTTACCCCGAAATCGGTTGCAAAGTAGGCTATTTTTTGAAACAATGTTCTGCCAACAGGCCAATGATGGGGTTCTCGTTCTATTCTTGACAGTATCTCTATAACGGCTATTAATCCAGGCGCTATTTTGCCATTAGCAGAGTTTTTAGAATTAATGGGAGCAATTTCACTTGATAAAAACTCATTTGTTAATTCCTCTCTTGACGTACCCAGAGGAGCATATAATTCAACAGGAATATTAAAACGCTTCGCATATCTATAGAGAGTAGGGCCGACAATTCTCCACTCAAGCTGGCCATAGCCACAACCAAGCGGTGGAATGGCAATGGATGTTATGCCCCACTCCTGATAATGCTGTTCAAGATATTTCAAACCTTGAATAATATCAGACAACTTAGATACAGAGCGCCAATGGTCCTTTGTGGGAACGTTCAATATCCACGGAGGGGTGAGGCGTTTGTACAGATATGGTTCACCAAGTTTAACTTTGCCTTCTTTACAGCGTTTTTCATAGTCTGCAAACATATCAGGAAATTGTTTTTTAAATTCTAAAGCAATCCCTTTGCCCATTACCCCGACAGTATTAACAGTATTCACAATTGTCTGGCATTCGGATTTAAATAAATCACCTATCAAGGCGGTTATGTTTGATTTTGAATTCGTCATTGAAAAAATAAATCAGAATTTATTGTTACAGAAAAGTCCTTATTGGTTTCCCCAATTATATCATAAAGCTGTGTTTTGCTTTCGTCGCATGAAACATACGCTCCAAGAATAAAATCTGATGGCACTCCATCAGGGACCAATACTTCTGCGCATTTTGCAAAAGCATGCCTGAATTTCTCTATTGGATCGTCATGATTCCAATACTGTGCGAAAACATACCCCCTGTCTATTATCTGAAGTCCAACAGGAGAACTTAGAAAACGAACATAGTCACTGGAAGCGTTCCCATCAGTTATTACAACACCTGCAACGTGTAAAACAGATTTATCAATTCTGATAACACATAACTCTTGGTGCGATGCTTTTCTTTTAAACAACATCGGATTTCTGGCATGAAAGTAAAGATTTACATATTGATGCAAGGGCTTTCCATTGGGAACAACGACCTTTTTCCGTCTTTCCTGTATTTCATCCATCGCCACTGATTTGTGCTTTATCCTTCGTGAATTCACATGAGAGAGGATTCCTCGTTCAAGAATTGATTTCATATTATCGATGGGGGTTATATAGTGAAGCTCTTCCAGTTCGTCAAAGGTCATAATAAGCCCTCTTCTAGAAAACTATAATACCCCTTAAGGTTGAAAATGATATGATCCAGCAAAGTAACACCTACAATATCACCGGCAGCCTTCAGCTGCTTTGTGATCTCTATGTCCCATGCTGACGGCTCAAGAGCTCCGGCTGGATGATTATGGGCAACGATCACCCCGCTTGCCCTATCAGCAAGTGCATCAGCAAACACCTCGCGCGGATGAACGGCAGATCTGTCTACCAATCCAATTGATACGACTCGAATGTTCATGACCTCGTTAGCGCCATTAATCGAAGCGGCTATGAAATGTTCTTGCTTGCGGTCAGCATAATGACGAATCATTGGCAGCAAGTCAGCTGGTGTCTCGATTTTCGATCCTTCAGGCTTTATTCTGCGGCGTGCGAACTCTATTGCTGCGAGTATGAGTGTCGATTTAGCGTCTCCCACACCCTCGAAAGATACAAGATCGTCCGGGCGTAGTTCAAGTCCGCATTCGTCTATGACTTTGGCGAGCTTACCTGCCAAGGTCATCACATCCATCTTTGGAGTGCCTTTACCAAGAAGTATGGCGAGCAGTTCTTGATCAGTTAATGACTTGGCCCCGCGAGCTATCAGCTTTTCGCGCGGCCTCTCATGCTTCGGTATCTTGTCGAAAGGTCGTTTCATGCAGCCGCCAAATGGTGATGGATCACCGTAACGGACATAATGTCGAAAATACCTCCTGTATCCGTATATTTTGGATCAGCCAGTTCCTCATATCTTGCCAATTCATTATATTTATTCTGTATCTCTCCGTTTACCTGGCCTCGGTATGCGCCTTCGAGATAGACGCGGTCTTCACGATGGGTCTGCACTGTGATTCGAATGATCGGGTCCGCAGCTTTTTCTTCGGTGACCTGCTTGATATACAGTGCTTCCTCATCGCTGATAGTGAATTTCGACCGTATCTCGTCGATCATGTCTTGCACAGAGACTTTCCGAGGCGGTGGGCCAGCCCCCTTCTTCCCTCTGCCTGGCCGGAGCTTTATTTCGCCGCCAGTAGCGCGCACCTCTCCCTGATACTCAACAGCTGCCTTGACTACCTCGGTCTGTCGGATCTGCTTCATCAGTTCAGACACGCTCCCCTGTTTAATGAGCTGTGGGCCAACATATTCAGCGAAGGTGACGAACTCTTTAATCTCGTCAGGATACGTGAAAAAACACGTAAGGAAATGGAAACTCTTTACCAGACGGGCGAGCAGGTAGACAAAAGACTTCCGGTCGTCAAGCGATAAAAGTTTCGTCTGAAACCGCACGCGCAGTCCGTTGATGGCAAATTGGACCTGGGCGTCTGTACCGGTTGCGGCCAACTTCACAAAGGCATGCGCATCGTCTTGCGTAAAAACGCCGGCAGCAAGAATTTCCGCATGCAGTCTGGTGCACAACTCAGGGTCAGGTTCCTCCGGTTCAAAGGGCGTACCCTTACGATACTTCGCAAATGCCTTGAGGATCGCCGAAGCATTATTCGTAAAGTCCACGACCACTACGTCCTTCTTGCCTTCGTAACACCGGTTCAGTCGCGATACCGTCTGCACCGCATTGCGGTCAACCACCGGCTTGTCGAGAAACATACCGGCAAGCAGCGGCTGGTCAAACCCGGTCTGGAACTTGTTGGCTACGATCATAAGACGATAGGCGTCTCCTTCAAAACGATCCTCAATCAGCTCTCCGTCGCTTAATTCATTCACCGCATGCTCACTGATTGCCTCGTTGGTCGCCGGATGCACGAAATCCGAGAAGGCGTAGAGCGCCTTATAGTCCGCTCCGCGCTCCTTAAGCTTCTCTTGAATAATCCTGAAGTACCGCAGGCCTGCCACACGTGAGGTCGTCACAATCATTGCCTTCGCTCGCCCGCCAATGAGCGGCTTTACATCCTTCTCGAAGATGCGAAGCATCACCTCAGCCTTATACTGGATCAGCCCGTCATCCTGAAACGCCACGTTCTGCAACGCCTTTGCGACAACGCCCTTCGGGTAGAGCTTCTCTTCATCCGGCTTGGGCACAATAGGGCAATGAAGATTGTAGAGCGTCTTATAAGAAATGATGCTGGCCGCCACGTCCACGATATACCCCTCGGCAATGGCCTCAGCCTCGGTATAGGTGTCGAAAGGTGCGCCGAATAGGGTCACAGTTGCAGGGGCCGGGGTCGCGGTAAAAGCGACAAAAAGCTGGTTACGGTCATGTTCACGGATGATCCGGGCGACTTTCTCTTCGTCGTCCTGTCCTTCATCCGTCGAATCCTCTGCGTCGGGATCGTCCGACGTGCGGAATGGTACGCGGATGGCAACTCCCATCTGGCCTTCCTGAGAACGATGGGCTTCATCAATCAGAAACGCAACGCGCAGGTCTTTCAACTCCGGCTTTTTCTCGATCTCCTCCAGCACCCAGGCGAACTTCTGTTGCGTAGTGACAATGATAGGTTTGCGCTCCTTCAAAAAACGCGGCAGGTCGTCGGCCTTGCGCGCGAGACCCACAACGTCTTTCAGATGGGTGAACTTCTCAATATCCTCCCGGATATTAGTGTCAAGCGTCTTGCGATCAGTCAGGATAAACACCACGTCCACCAGTTTGTCGTTGGTGTCAGGCTTGAAAAGGCTGTGCAGCCGGTCGGCAAGCCAGCAGATCGAGAGCGTCTTGCCGCTCCCTGCTGAGTGGTTGATCAGGTACTTCCTGCCGATGTCACCGGTCGCCGAGAAATGCGCCACGGCATCGTCGGCTACCTTCCGCACCATACGACTCTGATGGTAGCGGGGCAGAATGGTGGATGCGGGCCGTTCCGGCTTGTCCTCCTCCGCGTCCCGCTTGGGCACGCGCACCAGAAAGAACGACAACAGCTCCAGCAACTGGTCCTTCGACAACACCTCGCGGTACAGAAACTCGACCGGATACTCGCCCTCAGTCAGCGGAGCATTAGTCAGCCCGGTGTTGTGCCAAAGGAAGTTCTCTGCCCTCCGTGGATCTGTTGCTGACATCACGTCGCCGGTGTCTGCCGCAAGATAGAGGAATGGATGCTGGAATATCCGGCAAGCGTGGTCGCGCGCTGCGAACTGCGCAACAGCGTCATGCACGTTTTGGTTCTTTTCATGCTTCACTTCAAGCGCCACTATGGGCAGGCCATTTAAGAAAAAGACGAGATCGATTTCCTCATTCGTCTCGCCAAAATAGAAATGCGGCCGGAAAGTAATGCGGTTTTCACCGTGCTTCTTCGAAGCTGCACTCTCGCTGGAGCGGGGCTTGGGATAGAAGAGACGGAATTCCAAACCGCGCACTTTCAGTCCGTGGCGGAGGATCATCCATAAAGGAGTGTGCTCCAGTTCCTTGCGTAGCGCACGGAGCACCTCCTCCCGCGCATCGGTGCCGTAGTCATCTTTCAGCTTCTTGAGCTGGTCGGCCTGCGTGGCATTGAGAAAGGCCCAGAGCTGGTCTTCAGCAATGCAGTGTTCGGTATCAGTGATGTCAGCCTGTTCGAGCACACTATAGCCGTGAACCCTTATAAGGAAGTCAGCGATGTGTTGCTGGAAGGTTAGCTCCGGAGGCTTCTTGCTCTTAGCCATATGCCCTCACTCGATTCAGATCGGCTTCAGTAATCCGCCGCTGGCCAGTGATACATTCATGAATGAGGGAATTCCTATAGGCGCGTAGAGTCTTCATTTGCTGATTCAGTATTCCATTCAACAACTTTGTCTCATCCTTCGGGGTGGCAAGAGCCGCAACGGCATCGATTACGGCACAACTATGGTCCAGAAACCTGTTGATATGCTCCTGTTCTGGTCTTGGGGGAACGGTTATTAAGGCCGACCGAAATGCATATTGCGATAAGCCGAATCTAGTAACTCCAACGGCTTTGGCTTCGTACTGAGCGCGGAACTGTTTCGATCTGTGTGCCCAAGCTATAAAATCGCCAGTAATTCTATTGGAGCGTGGTCGAATCAACGCCAAGTGATAACCACAAATCACACCAGGCATATCTTCTACTACCAGCGCAGGAATAGCAATATCATCTGCCTCTTCAGAATCTTTGGTTACCAAAACGTCACCTTTCCGAATCTGGAATTTCTTAATCTCACGCGACTCGGCAGACGCTTCCATGAATTCAATAGCCGCAGTAATGCGCTCGTTTTTATAGACATCTACGTAGTTGCAAAGTCGCACAGAAATCTCACCGTCAACTGTGTGTTTATCGACGTTACTGAAGAATACGTCAGCAATTGCATCAAGACGGCATACTGTCCAACCAGTTGGCAGCCCGTTTGCCCAAGGAGCCAGAGGATTTTCCATTGCCTTCTTATCACTCATATACCCTCCAGCCCCTTTAACATCTTCTCCGCCTTATTTTCTAGTTTCCAGAACTCTGCAAGAATGTCATGCGCCGGCGTCGGATTCTGGTAACGGAAAAAATACTTGTTTGGAAGAATCTCATATCCGAGCTGTGGGCTGTCGTTCCAGCGGATGATCGGCTTGGCGATCTCGCGTTTCAGGAAAGCTTCTATGTCCTCTCCGTGCGGGATGTACTCGTCATCCTTCACGTAATGGCGGTGCGTCCATTCCACGGAGATGATTTCCGGAGAGTCTTTCATCAGCTCTTTGAACTTCTTTGGGGTGTTATCCTTTGGGCCGATTGTGAGCGTCTCAGTTTTATCGTTTTTGACATCTTTCATTCGCACTCTGAAAGTCAATTCGCTTTCGTAAAACTCCTGCTCTTTCTTAAGGTTCGCGGCGGTAAAGGCTTTTTCATAAGGTTCTGTTATTGTCGCCGGTTGATCGTTTTCGTCGAACTGCCAGAAGACGACGCTGACTTTGTGATAGGCAAAGTCCTCTCGCTGGAAAATCTTAACGTTTTCATCCGAATATCCCTTCTTCCAACCGTCGCGGTAGCGTTCTTCGATCCAGGCACGGTGAGCGTCGGTGCTACGGTTTCTCTTGTTGCCAAATGACTTCGGCTCCTTCTCGAACTGTTGGCGGGCATCAATCAACATCACGCGTCCCTTGTGTTCGGCCGGCTTGTCGTTTCGCAGGAGCCAGACGTAAGTGAAAATGCCGGTGTTATAGAAGAGCTGATCGGGGAGCATGACGATCGCATCGAGCCAGTCATTCTCCAGAATCCAGCGGCGGATCTCGCTTTCACCGGAACCGCAGTCGCCGTTAGAAAGCGGCGAGCCATTAAAGATGATAGCGATGCGGCTTGCGCCCTTTTCCGGCTCCTTCATCTTGGCAAGCATTGTTTGCAGGAAGAGCAGCGCACCGTCGTTCACGCGAGGCATCCCGGCCCGGTAACGTGTCTTCTCCAGCTTGCGCGCTTCAGTCTCGTATCCGTCTTTGCCGCCCCAGGTCACGCCAAAGGGTGGATTGGATAGCATGAAGTCAAACCGGAACTTTGATTCGGGCAACTGGTCACCCGGCTCCTTGCTGTGAGGGTCGTGCAGGATAAGAGAGTTGCCGAGATATACCTTGGCCTGTTTGTCATCCTTGATTAGAAGGTCAGCCTGGCAGATGGCATAGTTGGTCGGTGACATCTCCTGCCCGTGCACGGTAACAAACTTCTCGACCTTGGCCTTTTCTTTATCCGTATTAGCGCGGTCGAGCAGGTGTTCTTTAGCTACGGACAGCATGCCGCCGGTTCCGCATGCTGGGTCATAGATTGAAATATGTTTGTCCGGAATCGGAATATCAAGCAATTCCACCATCAGCCGGATCACCTCGCGCGGCGTAAAATGTTCTCCTGCCTCCTCACCGCTCTGCTCAGAAAAACGCCGCAATAACTCTTCATAGATATAGCCCATCTCCAGCGGCGAGAGCTTGTCCGGCCCCAGTTCCAACTCTCTATACTGGTTGAGGATCGGAGCGAGGCGGTTGTTCTTTACCATCTGACCGATGGTGGCCCGATAGTTGAAATGCTCGATGATGTCGTCGACATTCTTCGAGAATCCGTTGATATACGCTCGGAAATTCTCTTCAAGCAGCGTATGATCTTCCTCGTAGACCCGGCGCAGAGTCCAGTCGGTCTTGTTTGAATAAGGCGCCGTGCTTGTCTCCAGCCCCTTCACAAGCTTCGCAAGCTCCTTCTCGGTTAGCTTTGGCCTCTTGGCCTTAACCTCTGCTGCCTTGTCCTCCCGCCACTTAATCAGCACGCACTCAAGGCGGCGGATCACGATGATCGGAAGAACAACATTTTGGTATTCGTAGGCTTTGAACTTGCCGCGCAATCGTTCGGCAGATTTCCAGATTTCATCTGCAAGGTTGTTTAATTTGGCTTTATTCAATACGGTAGTCATAATTAATTCTATCCCCTATACTCACCCAGCCTCACCCACTCCCCGTTTGCGTTTTTAATATACCAGAAATTCCAACCATTGACTTGACCACTATCAACAACAGATAAAGCTGCACCTGATGGGCTTGTGAACTTTTTATTCCCTAATTTAATAATCCCCTTCCCCGTCAGGATAGCCTTATACTCCTTCCCTTTATAAGCCCGGTAAAGCGTTGCCTTGTTCTTCACTAAGCCTACGAGAGTGTCTGGGTGTTTTGAATTACCTTTCTTTTTTGAGGGTCTGCTACCTCTCCTGCCGACGATTGAATCGATCTCATCTTTATGCTTCTCCTTCAGCATTGTTACAAGCTCCTGCTTCAGGGTGTCGCCGGACTGACTCTTGTAAAGCTTCCTGTTACCTTTGGGGTTTGCGATCCTTATAAGGAGGGACTCTATTTCATGTATATGCGCTTCATCGCGCACAAGGTAGAGACTGAAGTGCGTCCAGCTTGCAAGATGTCTGTCACGAAGGTGGTGGTTTACTCTGTTCCTTAAGTCCGTGGATTTGCCAACATAGTAAAGCTCGCTTCCGTCATAGAGGGCATAAACACCATGTGTATTACCGACGAGCCTCGTGATCAACTCGGAATGCTTTTTGAAGACATCCTTTGAAATATTCTCCAATCTCTTTATCACAAGACTTTTAGATTTCATGTTTCCCCTCTTTTCTATCCCTTCCTCGATCCTCACTATCCTTTCTCGCACTGTATTTTACTCATGAAGACGGATATTTTTAATCTCAGTATCGCTCTAACCTTTTCCCCTTAAAAAACCCTTGCATGATTATAATCTGACATCCGGCTAAACAGCAAGAAAATACTGCAAAAATAGGGCAAAAGATCCTAAGCAGGAAAGCTCGAAAGGCGGAAAGGCAATCTTCAGCTACCAGCCAATTTGAACATGGTCGATCTATACGTTCTGCTCAACTAACTTCTTATGTCATCCCATATGTCACGATAGGCGTTGACACATGAAACCGTCGCAGCGGGGTCTATTTCGAAATAATAGCGGCAGAGTTTCTTATACCACAGCAGCATCTGCTCATTAAAGCAAAAATCGAGCATGTCGTCAAGCAGCCGCTCGATTTGCTTGGGATCACGGCATTGAGATTGAAATATGGCTTCACCTTCAAGCGCATACTGCTGTTCAGCTTTACGCGCAAGCTGCTGCCGTGCCGATGCAAGTTCGCCAATAGCCTGAACGAGTTCTTTCATTTGTGCTTCCATTTTACTATTCATCGCCGCCAGCCTGCTTTGTTTGTTTTTTCAGGAGGGCCCGCCCTTTCTCTGTCAGCCGGTATTTCTGTTTGCTGCTTGTGGGTTTGTCGGGAATGGTCATTTAAAGTAACCCGTCCTCTATCAGCGGATTAAGGACTTGGTGCCTGAACTTGGTGCGGTCAGTGCGCTTTGCTATGGTCATAAGCTCAGTAATTCAGTTTTCAATCATGCACTTACGCAAAATAGCAACCTAGTTCCAGCCTGGTGCCGACTTCCCCGGTAACTTCCCCGGTGACCACCGGGGTAGTTACAATGTGGCGGCGCCCCAAGTATCTGTATAAATTGTCCGCGACTCTGGCGAAATTTTGGTTCCTAAAGTCCCGCCTCTTTACATAGCGCGATCATGTCCAGTATTCCGGAGCCTGCCTTTTCAATATATTTTGTCAAATAAAACGCCTCGGCTATGAGGGGATTTGCAGGTATTGATGGATGCGGCTGTGAAAGGCTTTCCAGCGTCAAAGGAGAAGAAGAGCATTACCTGCACACTGGCATTTTCACAGCAAAGCTGACTTAAGGCTTTTGACCTTAAAGAAAGAGACTTCTCCGATAGAGACTATGTGCGCTTGTATTTATCGTAATCATAGTTACGGTAACCTATATTACGATATAATGATGCACATATCCTTTCCTTGCAGACAGGTGATGTCAAGGCGGTCTTTGATATGGCCGCCTTTTAATCTCCAGATGTTTCTATATCATTTTTTATCTCTTCGTTGGCCCCAGTATTTTGCAGCACCTTAATAAGTATTGATTTTAGATTCATATGTAATTTATTTTAAGCAATGCCAAAAGCCATAGAAGTAAAATACAGAGCCTGGGATAAGAAAAGTGAAAAAATGAGACGTGTTCTTTCAGTTTCGTTTGAAGAGCAATATGTCATCTTTAAAGATGCTAATGATACGAAGGTTGCTTTTAAAGATATTGAACTTATGCAATATATGGGAATGGCTAGTGAAGGCAGGCAACCTATATGCGAAGGAGATATCGTTACTTTTATGGAAGATAATGAAAAAGAAATTGCTCTGGTAATACATCCTGAAGAAGGAGAGTGGTTCTTTCATATACCCGTAACCGGTAGGAATGTAACCCCCTGGAACACGTATATGACGCCCCCGGTAAAAGAAGTCAAAATTGTTGGAAATAAATTCGAGAATCCGGATCATCTTACAGAAGAATATGCTGAAGAGGTCAAACTCTGGCATATGTTCAATATTCTATCATCAGATAAAATCTGTGAGCACCAGTACTGTAGACATGATTTAAGGAATGTCATGGCAAGGCTGTCCAGCCGGACAAAAACTGAGCTAATAGAAATAATAGAGCGATTAGCTGAAGACCTGAGATACTATAAAAAAGCTATGTTGAAGAATTCTTGAAAAATCGAAGACATGAATAAATTTATCTATTGTTTATCAGACTTAAAACCGATACCGGATTTTCTCAAGGACAAATTGTCGGACTTAGCTGCTGGCCAGCATATGATACCGGCACAAAATGAGGAAGATATTTACAATAATGTAATCTCGGGCAAAATAAAATTAGAGACCATTATCGTGATTGTCGATTTTCTAAAAGATGATTATACACGCAGCAATAAATATGTAACATGGCTAAAATTTGAAAGATGTTCTTTGATTCAGGAAAAAATAAACAGATACGTCTTTGAACATAACGCCATGTGCAGGGATAAAGCCGAGAAGATAGCAAAAAATAGAGGCATTGAGCTAACTGAGGCTTATGGTTTATTGGGAAAAAAGATTAGAAATGATTTCTTAGCACAATATCGCCGCAGAATGCGGATTCCGGAGAATTGGGATAAAAAAAGAAAAGAACTAACGAGAGATAGATTTGGTTATCGAATTGAAAGAAAATATGATATGCCCTATCCATGGAATAACTGGGATGACAGAAACATAGTGGTACAGACATACCTTTTTGATCAGAATGGAGAACTCGCTTTCATTTCCGGAGGAAGCGGATCTTCAGGGCAAAGAGAGTGGCATTCCCGCTACGGTTTTCTTTTTGCAAGATGCCAAAATATAGGGATTGATATCCCTACACATGTTTTTGTTTATGATAATCAAAACAGATTCAGATATCTTATGACCTCAAAGTCTTTGATACTGTCCGCGCGTGATTTGGGATCAAATTATTTCATAGCTCATAATGAAGAAAAGAAAATTCTGAATAATATAAAACTATTAAATGTTGATACCGGGTTGTTTTCAAAAGAAAAAGAGTTAAAAATAAAAATAGCCGTAAATAAACATTGATATATCAAAAAAATCATACCTCGGGAATAGAAGTTGAAAATAATATTTGTTACAGATCTGCATGGCGCTAAATGGAAATATAACCAACTGTTCACAGTTGCAAGTGATTTAAAGGCAGATGCTGTTATAAATGCCGGGGACATGCTTCCTAAAGATGGCGAGCTCTTTGAACAGGGGGAATTCATCAGTTCTTTTTTGAAAGATCATTTCTCACGCTTCAATTCTGCCGGGATATACTATCTTTCTTATCTGGGGAACGATGATCTCATGATTTTCGATCATGTATTTGAAGAGACTTGCAATCAGTTCTCTTATATAATTCCATTGGCACAGAAAATATTTGTTCTCAATGGATACGAATTTATCGGACTGAACTGGGTTGTGGACTATCCGTTCCGGCTAAAAGACAGATGCCGAAGGGATACAAAAGACTATGTGTTTCAGAAACAGTTTGGGACCGGATTATTGTCAACACCCGGAAGCTGGAAAGAGTTGGATGACTGGTTTGCATATGCTCATTCATTGCCAACTATTGAGGAAGAATTAAGTAAGTTGCCGTATCCTGGAAATCTGAAAAATAGCATTTATGTAATCCATATGCCTCCTGCTAAATTAGGGCTCGATAAATGTTATAACGGCTCAGAGGTCGGCTCAAGAGCAATCTGTGATTTTATAGCACAACATCAGCCGAAACTGACCCTGCATGGCCACATACATGAATCCCCTGTGATGACCGGAAAATGGTATGACAAAATTGGAGAAACCATCTGCATTCAGCCCGGTCAACTTGACGATTTCACATATGTTGTAATTGACCTGGAGACAATGAAGTTTGACAGGTTCCAGGAAATAAATATTAATTAAAAGCCATCTTTAATTTAAACATCTAACATTGCATAGATGAAAATGAAATTGTCGGCCTTAACCCTCTGCCAGCATATTCAAGTGTCCTGAATAAGTAGCCAAGAAATGATCCTGAGTAACGGTAGCGACGTATGCAGTTCTCAATATACCTTTGAATCAAAGACTCATATCCCTTCCAGGACGATATCTTAGGATGACGGTCGATCCAATCATCGACCGTCATCCTGACTAGCTTTATGATTTCCTCTTTGGCTGTGACGTTTCCTTTTTGGGCGATTCTTACTAAAGCGATACTGATGAAGTCACACATCTCCTTATCTTTTTTATCCTTGGGGGTGATAAAGGCATACAGTTTGTCGTGATATTTTTGAAAAATAATTCCAACCTCGGATTTCTTCCGATATGATCTTTTTCTGCTACTGGAAGAGGTAATCCACTTTCTTTGAAATTTCCGATCTAAGGCACGGGTAAATCTGTCCCAATCTATGCCGCCGATCTCTGCCCGTACGTTTTTCTGAATAAACCTATAAACATGCGGAGCATATTTACGTATCCAGGAACTGTTGAATGTATCAGGCCGTTTCTCAAGCAGTAGTTTATTTATGGTCATAACAGCAGAATCAAAATCCATTGCAATACCTTACAACAAAATAGCAGTGGTTGAATTTGTTCTATCAGCTTGGGTTAATAAGTAAACGGACATTTAAGAAAGTTCTATTGCAGAATTGTAGCAAAAACTATAGAAAAAGCGGCAGGGCAAATTTCACATCGATTATATTTGAAAGTTAATTAGTTAACGCTTTTCTATCTATTCTTTAACTTCTCTTTAATTCATGCCTTTACTTCTTCAAAAGGAATAGTTTTCACCTTGCCCTCTTTAATATCTTTGACCCGACTTTTCAGCACAGACAGTCTGCTTCTGATCCTGCTCTGAGTAAAACCCATAAAGGTCATTTCCCAGAGGCAGTGGGTTACGATTTCTTCTTTTGACATCCTTTTAAGAACCCTTTTATCCACCTCATTTTTTATGCTAAGCATTGCTTTACTTTATCCTCTTGTCGGGTTTGTGCCGGGATAAAAAACCGCTCTTCTTTTAATTCCCTTTGAACTCCGCTGACAAAGATTTTATATTTCATGTTTAGTTCCTATTCTAAGGTCGTACTATTATATATCAGAAGTAAACTTGGGAGAGAAGATAAATTTTTCAGAGGAAAAGAGGCGGGGTTTTCTTGGTGGTTGTAATCAAAATGCAGACAACGTCAACTTAACTAACTGAAATTATAATGCAATTTGTGCGATTTCCAGTCGTGCTCCTTCGGCCACTCGGACACCTCTCCAATCTTAGAGTCCAGGCGTTAAATAAACCTTTACCCGGACTACTACTTTATAATTTTAACCCTCTAACTTTCAACTTGACTGGAAATTTTCCTTTAACTTTAAACTCTTAACTCCAAAGATGGCGGAGAGGCAGGGATTCGAACCCTGGGTGCCTTTCAGCACAACGGTTTTCGAGACCGCCCCGTTCAACCGCTCCGGCACCTCTCCATGAAATTGATTTTACAGTTTTGAGTCAAGGATTATTATACAGTATTAAATGATGCTTTTGACTGCGGAAAAATTTTATGCAGGGGCGAACAGTTGCTCGCCCCTGTGATAACTTAACGTATTATTTACATCAGGCTCCTTTGCCGACCGGCTCATCTTCAAACTCTGCTTCAACGGTATTATCGTGCTCAGGGTTGGCCGCACTGCTGCCGCAGTTCCCACTGCCGCATGAAGAGGCCCCCTGCTCCGCTGAAGCGGACTTGTACATATGTTCTGCCATCTTGTGAGATGCGGTTGAAAGCGCGGCAACAGCCTCACGTATTTCATCGGGGTTGTCCGAAGTGTCTTTGACCTTTCTGCACTTTTCAAGCGCCTGTTCAACATCACTCCTGTCAGAATCCGGCAGCTTGTCTCCGTGTTCCTTCAAAGTCTTTTCAGCCGTGTAAACGAGGCTGTCCGCTTCGTTCCTGGCCTCAATGAGCTGTTTCTTTTTTCTGTCTTCATCAGAATGGGCCTCAGCATCTCTGACCATCTTGTCAATCTCGCTTTCCGATAATCCGCTCGATGCAGTGATACGGATAGACTGTTCTTTCCCCGTTCCCTTGTCTTTTGCTGATACATGAAGGATACCGTTTGCATCGATGTCGAATGTGACCTCAATCTGGGGCACTCCTCTGGGCGCTGTGGGAATGCCTAACAATTCGAAATTGCCGAGGAGCTTATTGTCACCGGCCATCTCCCTTTCCCCCTGGAATATCCGAACACTTACCGCAGGCTGGTTGTCCGCGGCTGTTGAGAAGATCTGGCTCTTCTTTACAGGTATTGTCGTGTTCCGTTCGATCAGCTTTGTGAACACGCCTCCAAGGGTCTCGATCCCGAGAGAGAGCGGGGTCACATCCAGAAGCAGGACGTCCTTTACCTCACCCGCCAGGACCGCACCCTGTATTGCCGCGCCCAGCGCAACCGCTTCATCGGGGTTTATGCCCTTGTTCGGTTCTTTGTTAAAAAAGCCCTTTACCGCCTCGGCCACTCTGGGGCCCCTTGTCTGGCCTCCTACAAGCAGCACTTCGTCGATGTCCGTGACCGGGATCCCCGCATCTTTCAGGGCAAGCCTGCACGGCTCAAGGGTACGCTGCACAAGGTCTTCGGTAAGCTGCTCGAATTTCGATCTCGCAAGCTTCATCACAAAATGCTTTGGCCCTGTGGCATCTGCCGTTATAAAGGGCAGATTGATTTCAGTTTCAACTGCTGTGGAAAGCTCTGTCTTGGCCTTTTCCGCCGACTCCTTTAACCTCTGAAGGGCCATCTTGTCATTCCTGAGATCAATACCATTGTCTTTCTTAAACTCACTGGTCATCCAATCTATTATCTTCAGGTCAAAGTCGTCTCCGCCCAGGAAGGTATCTCCGTTTGTGGACTTGACCTCTGTAATGCCTTCCCCGATTTCAAGAATGGATATATCGAATGTTCCGCCCCCAAGGTCGTACACAGCGATCTTCTCATCTTTCTTTGAATCCGCCCCGTAGGCAAGCGACGCGGCTGTCGGTTCATTGATGATCCTCAGGACATTAAGACCCGCTATCTTGCCTGCGTCCTTGGTGGCCTGTCGCTGACTGTCATCAAAATACGCGGGCACTGTTATTACGGCATCAGAAACTGTCTCTCCGAGATAGTCTTCGGCAGCCTGTTTCATCTTTTGCAGGATCATCGCGGAGATTTCCGGAGGTGAATATTTTTTCCCCCTTATCTCCACATGGGCATCGCCGTTTGATGCCTCAACGATCTTGTACGGGAGCTTTTTTATCGCGTCCTGGACCTCCCTGGATTTGAACTTCCGGCCCATTAGCCTCTTTATTGAGAAGACCGTATGTTCCGGGTTCGTGATGGCCTGTCTCTTGGCAACCTGCCCGACAAGCCTTTCCCCCTTGTCAGTAAAGGCAACAACTGACGGGGTCGTCCTGGTGCCCTCCTGGTTAGGAATCACAATTCTTTCTCCCCTTTGGACTACGGCCACCGCCGAGTTTGTTGTTCCAAGGTCTATGCCTATTGTTTTTGCCATGTTAAAATCCTCCTTTATTATCTTATTTAATTAACCTCTACGCCTTGGCTTCCGAAAGATATATCAGCGGAAGCCTGTCTATTCCTCTTTTTGTAGCAATCAGAAGTGCCGTCAGGTCTAATGATGTGCTTAATATAAGCGCATTATAAGAAACCGATCCGGCCTTTTTCTTGTCATTGTTACTCTCACAGTCATTAATCATATACTCGCGTGATAGACTTGCCATTTAATCAACCTCCTGTTGAATGCTTCATTCGCGTTCATTCATTTAGTAGTAGTACAGCAAGGCCTGTGCCAGACTTAAGAATTGATGAATATCCGGAGGTTAGGCTGCCGGCATGATAGTGAGGGGACAGTGTGTCCGATCGGAGAATAGGTCATTTTAGCCCAACGTTCTTTTAGGCCGTTATCTTTTTTAACAGAAGTTCTTCCAGCTGGCACTTTAACGGCAGGGGCTTAAATCCCATGGAATACGCCTTTGAACTGTCAAGCGAGATATCAGGGGGCCTTGGCGCTCCCGTGGTTATATCTTTCTGACGGCATCTTATTAACCGGGCATTCCTGGTCCCGAGGAGGCCCATCATCAGTAAACCGAAATTGTATCTGGAGATCCGCTCCGTGCCGCCCAGATGAATCAGTCCCTTCATTTTTTCCATAGCAATGAAAAGCCCCTGGGCCGCGGTCCTTCCGCTGACCGGGGTCCTGTATTCATCTTGAAACAGCCTCAGTTCACGCCCTTTCCTGAAGGCTGCAAGCATTGTCTGAAAAAAACTCGATGCTGCCGGCCCCGGGTCCCCGAACATCAGGGGCATCCGGCATACCGCAGCTCCGGGATATCTCTTCATAATCCCCTGTTCAGCGTGCACTTTTTGTTCGCCATACACATTGATGGGACAAACCGGATCATCTTCCCTGTAAGGAGCGTTTAATCCGTCAAATACCAGATCTGATGAAGTAAATACAAAGGGGACATCGCTATCAGCGCAGAGTCCCGCTATATTGACCGGCACATCAACATTTATCTTGCATGTTTCGGCCTTATGTTGCTGACAATAATCAGGGCTGCTTAACGCGGCAGTATGAATGACCGCATCAGGCCCGATCTCCCTAAATAATTTTTTGAATTCTCTATAACGAGTCAAATCGGTTTGGACAATCTTTACCCCTCTGCTTTTGACCGGATGAGTAAAGACCGTTCCGAAGATTTCCCAGCTCTTATATGCCTCCCGGCAAATGTTCCATCCGAGAAATCCGCTGGCGCCTGTGAGTAATAATTTCTTCATATTAATTAAATTGAAAATTATGCAGATGTTGGAAAATTATTTGTTTTTCGATACCTTAAACGTATTTTCAATCAAGATTAGGATGCATTTATTATTCAAAGCCATATGCACAATCGATAATAAATTTATCGAGTTAAACAAATTATTTTTCAATGTCTGCATAATTTGGGGCAACAATTTGTTTTTTCCAAAGAAAAATATCCGAGGAACATCAACCTCCCGGACACAAGATAATTGAACCGTCCGATATAATGCATGCCCTTATCAACACATCTTATATGGTCCCGTATCGGGCGGACATAAAATAAATTTTCCGGTCTATTGTAATTGATTACAGCCACTTTTATTGGGTCTGAATCCTTACAGATATCTTCCTCTATAAAAAACCGTCCCCATGTAACATTCAGCAGCACATTATGACCGAGGACTTTATTATTCTTCTGGTAAATAATCTTCCGGTGGGAAAGGCATTTAAAGCTCGGCCACACAGTAAGCATGTCAACAAGATATTCCCCTGCTAACTCAGACAGCGCCGGATCTGATGCATTCCTGAACATTGCACTTAATTCCCTGCTGTCACGCGGAAATTTCATGATGTTATTTTAATAAATACCGCAGGCGGCTTTATTCTGGCTCCTGCCTCTTACCTGCCATGGTCAGGGTGGGCGGGAGCATAGTGCTTTTCCCCGGCAGCAGGATGTTCCAGTACACCCACTCAAAACCGAGTTTCCCCTTCCAGTTCATTCTCGTCTCTTTCAGAAGAGAGAAAGGCCCGATGACAGGGAGCGGGAACTTTCCGAACAGCGGCTCAGTGTTGTAATTGAAATCCACCAGATAGGATTTGCCCTTTTCCGAGACGATAAAACAGGTGGAGTGGCCGTCATAAATGGGCTCAGGTTCTTTTCCGTTGATTTCGCTCAGGAGATTATGTGTGATTACCTCAGCTTCATAATGAGCTACCGAGCCCGCCTTTGAGGTAGGGATGTTTGTCGCGTCTCCAATCACATAAATGTTTTTATGATTTAAGGCCTTTAAGGTGTGCTTGTCTGTCGGCACATACGTACTGCCGTCGTCAAGGCCCGAATCAGAGATGACCTGATCGCCCTGGTTTGTCGGGACGATAACCAGGAGATCGTAATCGATCTTTTCCCCGGCAAAAGACTGGATGCACTTTCCTTCCCTATTGACCTCCTGCAGCGCGAAGCCGGTTGATATCGTTATGCCTTTCTTCCTGGCTGCATCAAGCATTACTACACGTCCCTTTGGCCAGTTCGGCATACATTGTGGGAAAGGGGTGGCCAGCTGAAGCTCGACCTTGTCACGCATACCCTTCTGTCTGAAATACCAGTCTGCTAGGAAGATAAATTCTATAGGGGCCACCGGGCATTTAAACGGCAGCTCTGCAACGCTCATGAGAAGCTTGCCGCCCTTAAATCCCGCAAGCGCGTGCCTCAGGCTTTCCGCTGTTTCAGGCGTATAAAATGAAAAGGCGTTTTTGCCCCATTCATCCATGAGGCCCTCGTTCTCCTCAGGTGCAAGGCGGCAGCCTGTGCCTATTATCAGCCAGTCATAATCAAAACTTCCGCCCCTGGTCTCGACCCTGTTCTTTTCATGGTTTACGCGTTTGATCGGATCGATAACAAAATTTATCCCATTGGATATATATTTCTTCCTGGATTTTATAATGCTCTCAACAGTGCAGAGTCCGAAAGGCACAAACAGCAGCCCGGGCTGGTAAACATGGTTGTCGTCCCTGTCAATGATCGTAATTTCCCACTCGTCGCGTGATAAGGCCTTTCTTAATTTATTGGCAATAGCAGTGCCGCCTGTTCCTCCCCCGAGGATAACAATCTTTTTCATTTTCCCTCCTCCCGATGCCTGCAATATCAGGTAGTAAGACCGAACTATACGCTGTTAATATATGTAATCATGTTTAATAATTCAAGAAATAAATCGTCCTATTAAAAATGCAAAATGGAACAACAGGGAAAAATGTTACAATAATTCCCCGGCATAAAATATTATTAAATATAAAACATGATTAAACAAATACCACTGACAGAAATAAAATATGTCCTGCTCGATATGGACGGCACCCTGCTCGACCTGTACTTTGACGATTACTTCTGGGGGCATCTTGTCCCGGAAAAATATGCTGAAAAACACAATATGACCTTCGGACACGCTAAGGAGCACCTATACAAAACCTACAAATCACACGAGCGCACCCTGAACTGGTGCGATATCGACTTCTGGTCAACTGAACTGCATCTCGATATCCCTGCGCTTAAGGAGCAGATAAAGCATCTGATCGAAGTGCACCCCCATGTAATAGATTTTTTAAAGATGATGAAAAAGCACAGGAAGAAAATCTTTCTCCTGACAAACGCGCATTTCAAGACCGTTAAAATAAAATTCGCAAAGACACAGATCGGACATTACTTTGACGATGTGCTGTGCTCCTTTAATGTAGGTCATCCTAAAGAGGATATCGAATTCTGGCAGAAGGCGGAGAAGAGGCTTAAGTTCGATAAGGAGCATTCCCTTTTTATTGACGACACGGAGGATGTAATGAAGACTGCCAGGGAATTCGGCATCAGGTACCTGCTTTTTAAGGCACGTGCGAGTTCAAAGGCCGAGCCGAAAAAGACAGAAGAATTTCTCACCATTCATGACTTCAGGGAATTGATGTAGGCAGTTGCGTCCTGCTATTAGGGGCAACGAAAAAATGCGGCATCGGTTTTCAATCTCACTACTTTTTTTTCAGAATTAAAAGTTTACCAACTCCAGCTTATTCTTCTTATGATTTATATCATAGGCAGCGTGAACATCAGACACTAAGATTTAATTATAAAAAAATTGTAACCATAAGCCCCCTCAAGTCGTTGCGACTTTATGGGATTCGGAAGATGCCATATGAGTCGCTTCGACTTCCCCAATTACATTACTAATATCCGGGGGGGGATTGACATGCTTAACTATTGAGTTAGAATTGGAATTGAGGATACGATTTGCGATACCTCGGTGCGGTATAAACCAGAGGACCACTTAATTGAGTCAAGTGGTGGGAGAGGGACGCAGTCAGCAGGCCTCTGAAGTCAGGAGGAAGCAAGACCGCATCCGTCAAAGTACAACCACCTAATAAAACTCTGCCGTTTATCCGTAACGCGGCATCGCTCAAGACATATAGAGTCATCAGAAGGCAAATGGTCAGGCTGTTGCCGGAGCCATAAGATCTGAACGTACCTAAAAGTTTCAGATGTCCAAGACAGCAGGCCGGAGGATGACTCTATTTTTTTGTTTGCCGGTTAAACCTTGCCTGATATCGTTAATTGTATGCACGAGGAGGGAACAGCAGGCGTCGCATGCTATTTAATTTTCGCCGAGCAGGCCCTTGTTGTTT
Source organism: Thermodesulfovibrionia bacterium (assembly GCA_020053105.1). Lineage (GTDB taxonomy): Bacteria > Nitrospirota > Thermodesulfovibrionia > UBA6902 > UBA6902 > UBA6902. Next base: position 5,655 of record JAGVNU010000088.1, on the reverse strand, counting down.
TCAGATTCAATGTAGATCCTGACAAGTTCCAGGATATTTTTGTACAGGGAAAAATTTAATGAGAGTTCTTCAAAGATATCCCCGTGTGTCAGCTCTGAGGCGATCCTGTACGAACGTCTGCCCTGCAGCATGTAATGTTCAGAAAGGCTTGCCCCCGGAACAACGAGTCGGCCGAGGATGAACTCCCTGCCTCTTCTCCGCGTAAGGACCATTGGGAACATCCCGAGCATGAACAGTGTGTAGTCCCCGATATGTTTATGCACCTGGAATTCCCTGTCGTAACTCTGCGCGTTAAGGAGCACATTCCCTTCGGCAAGCATATCGGCCATGTCTTCGAGGCCCTTCCCGTCCGCATCCCGTATCCTGTACAGGCTGTCGGTATGAATGAATTCGCAGAGGATCTGTTCCTCGATATAGTCCGCTACTTCGACTTTTTCTATGGGGTTATGTTGAAGACCAAAGGCGAGGGCATTCTTGAAAAGTTTTCTCAGGGGATGGCTTCTATCGATACTTGTTCCATTCGGCATTAGCATAACCTCCTACTATTTATTCTCTGATTATTATTTCGGTCTATACAATAGTAAACTTAAGAAGTGTTTACCCCGCATATTGAATGATTGACAATAAACCATGTTTGAAATAAATTAATACGAAAGAAATTACACCAGATGAACTATAAAACTATTGTCCTGTTTGCAGTTTCATACCTGACCTTAGCATTCACGTATCCTTCACATGCCGAGGTCCTGACTTTATCGGATGGGCTCAGGCTCGTTACGGAGAATAACAGATCAATAAAGATAAGCGGGCAGGAGGAGCTGATATCAGAGGCGGACACGCTCATTGCGAAATCACCAATGTTTCCCAGGATCAATGCCTCATTGAGCCAGACATTCCTTTCAGACCAGCCAGGCGCAATATTCGGCGAACAGACAGTTCCTACAGCAGAGAAAGATTTCCTTTCCTACAGCCTGAGTGTGCAGCAGACACTCTATGACTTCAGGAAGAACGCGGCCCGGTACGAGGCAAGCAGGACGGTGCTTAATACGAGAAGGCTTGATACAGTTAGGATACGGAACCTTGCAGCGCTCGATTTTGTAACCGGCTATTTTGACCTCCTCGAAACGGATAAAATGGTCCTCGTTGCACAGAAGGAAGTAGAGCAGCTCGAATCGCATCACCGGAACGCCGAGAACCTCTATGAAGAGGGAGTGATAACAAAGAATGAACTCCTCCAGGCCCAGGTGAAGATCTCGGATGCTAAACAGAGGTTATTGAGTGCCGGCAACCTGCGGGCACTTACTGCGTCCAGGCTTAATAATATTATCTCCCGGCCATTAAAGACAGACATACAGGCAGCTGACGTGAACGGCCCGGCATATGATATTTCCTTGATGGAACTGGAAGGCGCGTGGGAGACAGCAGAGAGACTGAGACCCGAGATAGGGATAATTAATGAGACGGTGAATACGCTTGAACTCGTAAAGACGGCGAGGAGATCAGAGTATTTCCCGGAGATTTTCGCAAAGGGGGGCTATGACTATACGGAGAACGAGTATCAGCTCCATGAAGGGAACTGGTCCTTCGTTCTGGGCATGCATATCAACCTCTTTAACGGAATGGGCACAAGCGCGGAGATATTAAAGATAGGTCACAAGAGGGAGAAGCTGATCGAACAGAAAAATAAGCTCATTGACGAGATCAGACTGGAAGTGGAGAGATATGCCCTTGATGCAAAAACTGCAAGGGAGAAGATAGGAGTCACTGAGAATGCCGTTGCCCAGGCAGAGGAGAATCTTAGAATAAACAGGATACGGTACGAAGAGGGTATGGGCACGGCAACGGACCTGCTCGATGCAGTCACCCTTTCAACTACAGCAGAGACCAATTATTACAGGGCTGTCTATGACCTGAGAAAGGCAGAGGCCGGGGTCATATACTCAACAGGAAGAGACTTGTCGGAGGTGTATAAATAGATGGAAGAGACAAAGGAAGTTGCAGGCAGCGGCAGTAAGAAAAAGATCGTGTTAAGTATATTTGCCCTTATAGTAATCGCGGGGCTGACAGCGCTCTTTTTTTACACCCGGTACATAAAGACACACATAACAACCGATGATGCCTTCATAGACGGGGATATATATACTATCGCGCCGAAGGTCCCCGGCACAGTCAGAAATGTTTTTGTCAGCTCAAACCAACTGGTGAAAAAAGGGGACGCACTTGTCGAATTGGATGAAGCTGATTATAGTGTGAAGGTATCGGAAGCAGCATCAGCTTTAGAGGCGGAGACAGCAAAGGTTGCTGAGATTGAATCAAAGATTCAGACTGCTAAAAAGCAGCTGGCAGAGGCAGTTGCAAGGATAGAAACTGTGAAGGCACTCAACGAGCTTCAGAATGCTAATCTCGAACAGGCTGAAAAAGACAGGGACAGGGCAGAGAACCTTTATAAGAAGCAGGCGATATCCAAAGAGAAATATGAAAGGGCGCTGACCGCTTATAAAGTGGCCCTTGCACAGGTCAAAGCCTCGACCGAGGATATGAAAGGTGTTGGGCTTGCTGTCGAGACACAAAAGGCCGCGGTCAAACAGGCTGAAGCCTCAAAGATATCTCAGATGTCCATTATCAAACAGAAGGAAGCTGTACTTGAAACAGCGCAGCTTAATTCCGGATACACCCGGATTAATGCCCCCGCAGACGGGTATGTTACAAAAAAGTCTGTTGAGCTCGGCAACCAGATAAAGGCAGGACAACCGATCATGGCAGTCGTATCTCTTGACAGTGTATATGTTACCGCAAACTATAAGGAGACCGAGCTTGAAAGGGTGAAGCCGGGACAGAGGGTCGAGATTGAAGTTGATACTTATCCGAACAAGAAATTTATGGGAAAAGTAGACAGCATCATGGCAGGCACCGGTTCGGCATTTTCTTTATTCCCGCCGGAGAATGCTACGGGGAATTATGTAAAGGTCGTGCAGAGGATACCGGTTAAGATATTGCTTGATAAGAATACGGACAGGGAGCATGTTTTAAGGGTCGGGATGTCGGTTGTGCCGACGATAATTGTGGAATGATAAAATCATTGTCTTACTATAGTCAGGTACCCGCACGAAAAGAGGCATCCAGTCCGCTGTTAAAAAATCCCTCAGAAGATACCTGGTAGTCGGCGTTGTCGACACGCGTTCAGTCCCTCCTCTCCCTTCAGCAAATTGTAAATGCTATTGACATATTGTACGGCAGATCAGTGTCCGGGCTTTGATTTTAGAGTTTAGTACACCGTGGTCATCGGGGATGGTAGTCCTGGAGGACAGCGTCGCCAGCCCCAAAATAGAGGAGCAAGATCAAGAAGGCATTTTTAGGTGAGTAGGGAAATGTCCCGTCCGTGCCGACACTGCTTCAATCCTCGCCCATTTGACACAACACACCTCCAATGTTAAGGTTTAATCAGGACTTGGATCATATGCACTTTTATACTTTCAGACATTTAATAACGATTGGGATGACTGCCATGTTTTTATCAATATCTCCGATTCAGGGCAAAGCAGACACCTGCCCGCCTACCCCTTCTGATATGCTCGGCCCGTTCTACGAACCTGATACCCCTGTGCGGTCGAGTGTCGGGAAAGGATATATCCTGAGCGGGGTGGTCAGGTCATCCGCTGATTGCAAACCTCTAAAGGGTGCGAGGATAGAGTTCTGGCTCGCGGGACCTGACGGGTATTATGATGATGCCCATAGGGCCACTGTCATTTCCAGCGGCGATGGGGGATATCAATTTGAGAGTGATCATCCGAAGCCTTATGCAGGGCGTCCGCCTCATATCCATATCCGCGTCTCTGCCGAAGGGTTTCAGGTCCTTGTAACACAGCATTATCCTCAAAAAGGCAAAACCGGCGATACCTTTGCCCTCGTGTTGGTCCCCGTAAAATAATAATCACGAAGCGTGGAAGCTCGAAAGCGCGCAAGTTTCATGCTTACGCGCTTTCGAGCTTCCTCACTTATTCATTTTATTTAGTGGCCTCATCAACTTTATCCTTCGCCTTATCGATCGCTTCGTCTATTTTTTCGCCTGCGCGCTCTGCCGGTCCTTCTTTTTTACATCCATATATCCCGACACTCAATGACAGTGCGACCACGATCATGAATATTTTCCCTGTTAATGACATTGTTTGCCCTCCTTTCGCTTATCGTATTTGGGGCCTGACAAATTCCCCTTGCTTAATACCGTAACGATATCATAGATCAACCGGAATGTCATATATTTATGATATGCAATAATGATAAAATCTAAAGGTCTTTTAATCTGAAGGTCCCTATGAACAAATGGCTTGTAGCATTGACCGTAATGATCCCCACGCTGATAGAGATCATCGACACCTCTATCGTAAACGTCTCTCTTGACCACATACGGGGATCGCTTTCAGCGGGGATCGATGAATCGACATGGGCAATAACCGCATATCTTGTATCAAACGCCGTTGTCATCCCCATGTCCGGCTGGCTCAGCAGGCTGTTTGGCAGAAAGAAATATATGCTTGGCTCCATTATCTTATTCACGATCAGCTCCTTTCTCTGCGGTTCAGCGTGGAGCCTTCAGAGCCTCATATTCTTCAGGATAGTGCAGGGCATCGGCGGCGGCGGTCTGCAGCCGCTCAGCCATTCGATCCTGCTTGAGACCTTTCCACGCAAGCAGCACGGAATGGCAATGGCCATCTTCGGGATTGGCATAATGTTCGGCCCCATTATCGGGCCGCTCCTGGGGGGATGGATAACGGACAACTGGTCCTGGCGGTGGATATTTTATGTTAATGTGCCGATAGGGATCATGTCCGTGCTCCTGACATCTGTTGTCATCCAGGACCCGCCGTACATGAAAAAGATAAAGATGAAGATCGATTACTGGGGGCTGGCGCTCCTTGCTATTGGCTTTGGGTCTCTGCAGTTTGTACTTGATAAGGGGGAAAGAGAGGACTGGTTCTCATCGTCTCTCATCGTCACTTTTTCCATAATCGCGGCAGTGGCCATTGTCCTTTTTATCATTCAGGAAATATATTCTGAACGTCCGATAGTGAACCTGAGATTATTCAAAGACAGGACCTTTACCACGGGAAATGTGCTGATGTTCTTTGTCTTCTTCAACCTCTTCGGCAGTATTGTCCTGCTTCCGATATACCTTCAGATGCTCATGGGATATACAGCATATCTGGCAGGCCTCGTGCTCGGGCCGGGCGGCTTTGCATCGATGTTTGCCATGCCGGTTGTGGGGAGACTGGTGCAGAAATCAAATCCCAAAGGGGTCCTTATGTTCGGCATGATCATGGGAGCGTTATCGACATATCTCATGTCGCTCTTTACGCTTCAGTCCGACTTCTGGACGCTGGTATGGCCGAGGGTCGTGCTGGGTGTGGCCATGGGCTGTATCTTTATCCCGCTTACGACATTGACACTTTCCCACATTCCAAGGGAGAAGATGGGGGAGGCGACCGCGATATATAATTTCCTTAGGAATATTGGCGGAAGCTTCGGCGTGGCTTTTATTACAACTGTCCTTGCCCGGAGGGCCCAGTTTCATCAGGCCCGGATGGTGGACCATCTGACGCCGTTTGACACGTCATATGCAATAGCAAAGGACCGGATATCGGAGATGCTTTCAGGCAG
>JAGVNU010000068.1 GCA_020053105.1 Thermodesulfovibrionia bacterium | reverse complement strand
GGAAGGTTTTTTATCCGCTTGAAACCAATGGAAGAACGAAAAGAGAACGCTGATGAAGTTATTCAGAAATTAAGGCCCAAACTGGCGACAGTCCCGGGAATTCAGGTCTTTTTGATGAACCCTCCGGCCATAAGCATCGGAGGGAGAACGACCAAAGGCCTTTATCAGTATACCATGCAGGGACCTGATACTGATGAGCTTTACAGGTATGCGGCGATTCTTGAAAACAAGATGAAAGAGATGCCGAATTTTCAGGATGTGAACAGCGACCTGCAGATGAATAATCCGGAGATACGTGTTACGATAAACCGCGACAAGGCGTCGTCTCTCGGCATCACGGCGCATCAGATAGAAGATGCGTTAAGAAGCGCCTATGGTTCGCGCGAAGTATCCACCATATACACCCAGACAAACAGCTACAAGGTCATAATGGAGCTGCAGCCCGAATTTCAGAGAGAGCCGTCCGCCCTTTCACTTCTCTATATCCGGGCATCAGGCGGGCAGCTTGTTCCTTTGAGCACTGTAGCCGAATTTAAACCAGGGGTAGGGCCGTTATCCGTCAATCATTCAGGGCAGCTTCCTTCCGTGACCATTTCTTTTAATTTGAAACCGGGAATATCTCTCGGGGAGGCGGTCTCGGATGTTGAAAAGATTACGCTGAATCTTGTACCTCCGACCATAAGCGGGAGTTTCCAGGGAACAGCCCAGGCTTTTCAGGATTCATTTAAGGGAATGGTGTGGCTTCTAGTCATGGCCATACTAGTGATTTATATTATTCTGGGGATTTTATACGAAAGCTTTGTCCATCCGCTGACGATTTTATCAGGGCTTCCGTCAGCAGGCTTCGGAGCGCTTCTGACATTATATATCTTTAAGGTTGATCTCAGCTTGTACGCCTTTGTTGGGATCATCATGCTGATAGGGATCGTGAAGAAAAACGCAATAATGATGATCGACTTTGCTCTCGAAGATGAAAGGAAAAATAACAAGAGTCCGAGGGAGGCTATTTTCGAAGGATGCCTTGTCCGGTTCAGACCCATCATGATGACTACAATGGCTGCTATCATGGGAACGCTTCCGATTGCAATCGGTTTTGGGGCAGGAGCCGAAGCGAGGCGCCCCTTAGGTCTTGCCGTTGTCGGAGGGCTTGTTTTTTCACAGCTTCTTACACTCTATATAACGCCTGTTTATTATTTTTATCTGGATTCGGCAAAGAAAAAGATTTTGTCTCTATTTATAAGAAGAAAATAGTTATTAAATGTGCCGGTTCCGGATACCAGATGTACAGAGGTGACAGATTATGAAATATATAGCCGCGATAGACCAGGGAACGACAAGCACGCGCTGTATTCTTTTTGATCAGGCAGGCCTGCCGGTTGCAACAGCACAAAAAGAACATACTCAGATTTATCCCCAGCCGGGACGGGTCGAACATGATTCTCTGGAAATCTGGGCCAGGACTCAGGGTGTTGTCGCGGAAGCGATGACCCATGCCAAATGCAACCCGGGTAATGTAGCAGCCATAGGCATTACAAATCAGCGTGAAACGACGGTGATCTGGGAGAAGAAGACGGGCCGTCCAATACATAATGCTGTCGTATGGCAGGATACAAGGACAGCCGGAATCTGCGCTGAACTTGCCGGAAAGGGCGGTCAGGACCGGTACCGGGAAAAAACGGGACTGCCCCTGGCAACTTACTTCTCCGGCCCCAAGATAAAGTGGCTGCTCGACAATATACCGGGCGCGCGGAAACAGGCGCAGAAAGGAGAATTGCTTTTCGGCAACATCGATTCCTGGCTTATCTGGAATTTAACCGGGGCCCATGTGACGGATGTCACCAATGCGAGCCGGACAATGCTGATGAACCTCGTCACGCTTGACTGGGATGAAAGTATCCTGCGGGATTTGGATGTTCCGCGCCGGATGCTGCCAAAGATCGTATCCTCGAGCGAAATTTACGGCAGGACCCGGGAAGGTATTCCTGTAGCAGGTGATCTCGGGGATCAGCAGGCGGCGCTTTTCGGGCAGACCTGCTTTTCGCCGGGCGAAGCAAAGAATACTTACGGTACCGGATGCTTCCTGCTTATGAACACGGGAGAGGCTCCCGTTCAGTCCAAAAACGGCCTGCTTACCACTGTGGGATATAAGATAGGAGGGCAGAAGCCGGTGTATGCTCTTGAAGGATCAATTGCGATTACCGGAGCGCTGGTTCAATGGCTGCGGGATAATCTGGGACTTATAGGAAAATCATCCGATGTCGAAGCCCTTGCAAAAAGCGTAGCCGACAACGGCGGCATCTACTTTGTTCCCGCATTCAGCGGCTTATATGCTCCATACTGGAAGGAGAGCGCAAGAGGCGCCATAGTAGGCATGACGCGCTTCGTGAATAAAGGACATATTGCCCGCGCCGCGCTTGAAGCGACTGCATATCAGTCGCGCGAAGTCTTTGAGGCTATGAAGGCGGACAGCGGCGTCAATCTGAAATCATTGAAGGCGGACGGAGGCATGGTGGGTAACGAATTATTCATGCAGTTTCAAGCCGATATCCTGGATGTGCCGGTCATCCGCCCGAAAGTTCCTGAAACAACCGCGCTCGGCGCGGCTTACGCGGCAGGCCTTGCGGTCGGTTACTGGCCGGATATCGAAAGTCTGCGCCGGAACTGGAGCGCAGACAAAATATGGCACCCGGCGATGGAAGATGCACGCCGGGACATGCTCTATCGCGGATGGAAGAAAGCCGTCACGAGAACCTTTGACTGGGTCGACTAGACAGGCAAAATGAAATCGGGGTAGCCCTTATAACTCAGGAGCTTTCGAAGGAACAAGACAGGCAAAAATAAGCTTGCCGTTTCCTGCGTTTCTTATCTGGTGCTCCTCCCTGCCGGGTATGAAGACTATACTTCCGGCTGCTACAGGGGTCCAATTACCGTTATTATAAACTTCACCGGTTCCTGAATGAATGAAGATTTCATGTTCCCACTCATGCGAATGGCGTGGCGAACAGCCTGAAGATGATACTTCAAAAATACGCATGCAAAAATTTTCTGCGCCGTCGTTTTTACCGATAACAACCCGTCCCGCTATTCCTTTAGCTGTTCCGCTGTCAAAAATAACAGGTTTGACATCTGTATACTGTATGATCTTCATAAACTCCTTTTCAGAGACCAGAGCCTCTCACAGGTTTAAATAAATAACTATGCCGGATATCCGTTCTCTTTATTAAAAATATAATAAGAATAATATACTCAATTACAAGATAGCAGCGATCAGCCGGCCTTGCTTCTCTGTTCCCTTAAAAAGACATCGAGGGCTTC
>JAGVNU010000003.1 GCA_020053105.1 Thermodesulfovibrionia bacterium | reverse complement strand
CACCCGCGAAGGCCTTTAAGAGATTTTGTTCGGTCCTTGTCCCTTTGATGGATTTAGGCATATTTATTCCTCCTGGTCTTTTTTATGACATTTTATCAGTTGACAATAATTAATCAAGTGTTAAAATAATACACGAGTTGTTTATAAAAAAACATTTGGGAAGGAGGATATCTTATGGGGTGTGGTACATGCAGCACTAAGAAGACCAAGAAAGCTTCAGACACCAAGAGTGCTCCGAAAACAACAAAGAAGAGCACAAAGGCAAAAAAGTAATTGAATAGAAAAAGGGCCGGTCATCAGGGCCGGCCCTTTTTGTGTCCGGTTAATATTCCCGGATAAAAACTGTAAGGAGTTTCAGCCATGGCTGGTAAAAAAGTGTTTTTCACGCAAAAGGCCCCGGAGCCCAAAGGCCCGTACTCCCAGGCCGTCATTCATGATGGTCTGCTCTATATATCCGGCCAGGTGCCGGTCGATCCCGCAACCGGGGAACTGGTCCGGGGCACGATTGAGGAGGAGACAGAGGCAGTTCTGAATAATATAAAGATCATCACTGAAGAGGCCGGTGCGGACATGGACTGTGTATTAAAAGTTACATGTTATCTTGCCGACATTCATGATTTCCCGAGATTTAATGTTGTCTATGAAAAATATTTCGCTCAGTATCCCCCTGCAAGGACTACATCACAGGCCGGAAAGCTCCCGCTGGATGTACAGGTTGAGATGGATGCCATAGTTGCACTGCCTCCCAGAAAGCCGAGATACCCGCGGCCTCAAGGCAGCAGGCGTCCTCTTAATGATAAAAAATAATGCCAGGCATCAAGACGATAGCAATTACAATGGGCGACCCCGGCGGTGTCGGGCCTGAGATAATTGTTAAGGCATTGAATTGCGCTGAAATCAGGGAATACTGCAACCCGATTGTTGTTGGTGATGCCGGTGTTTTAAGCGGGGCCGTTAAGCTTTCGGGGCTTCCTCTGAAGATCAAATCAATTTCCGGGATATCCGAATCAAGACCTGAAGTTGGAATTCTTGAAGTGCTCGATATTAAGTCCCGTTCTTCCTTCAAGAAAAATGTCCCGTCAAAAAACGCGGGAAGCGCCTTTGTCAAATATATCAGGAAGTCTGTTGAGCTTGCATTGAGCAGGGAGGTAGACGCGATTGTCACGGCCCCTATATCAAAGGAATCACTGAAAATGGCGGGCCATCCCTGGCCTGGGCATACCGAGCTTCTGGCTGAGCTGACGAACACGGACAGGTTTGCAATGATGTTTGTCAGTGATAAACTGAAGGTGATTCTTTGTACAATCCATATACCTTTGAAAGACGTTCCGAAAAGAATCAACACTGAACTGGTATTTGAAACGATTCTCCTTGCTGAGGCCGGCGCAAAGATGCTCGGCATGGACAAACCGCGTATTGCCGTGGCAGGGCTGAACCCGCATGCTGGAGAATCAGGCATTATGGGCAAAGAGGAGATGAAGTCGATAATCCCTGCAGTTCAGAAAGCACAGTCTGCGGGTCTTTCCGTTTCAGGCCCGTATCCTCCTGATGTTATTTTTCACAAGGCATATAACGGCGCATTTGATATTATCGTCTGCATGTACCACGATCAGGGTCTGGTACCCTTTAAAATGCTCGCCTTTGATACAGGGGTGAATGTCACTGTCGGACTTCCGATTGTCAGGACCTCTCCTGACCACGGGACCGCGTTTGACATTGCATGGAAAAACATGGCGAATCCCTCCAGCATGCTTGAGGCAATCAAGCTTGCGTCGAAATTAAAATTGTAGGGCGTATTATAATACTTCCTTACATGCATCCCTGTGGAGATAAAATATTATGGACATTATTCTCGCTTCACGAAACAAAAAAAAGATTGAAGAACTGAAAAATATAATAGAGTCCGGCGGCTTTTCAGGGAAGGACGTTTCAGTCAATATCCATACGCCGGATGAGTTCCCGCAGTGTGAAGATGTTGAAGAGGACGGGGCCACATTTGAAGCCAATGCCATAAAAAAGGCCGCGTATATTTTTGAATGTTCCGGGATGACTGCTGTTGCCGATGACTCGGGGCTGGTGGTGGATGCCCTTAACGGTGCTCCAGGGGTATTTTCCGCAAGGTACGCAGGGGAAGTCACCGACGACTGGGCCAATCTCAGGAAACTGTTAAGAGAGATGAAAGATGTTCCTGATGAAAAAAGGGGTGCACGCTTTGTATGCTGCATAGCGCTGGCTGACCGGAGCGGTATAAAAACATTTATGGGACATGTAGAAGGCCGGATAGGGAGAGAACCCATAGGGGAAAAGGGGTTTGGGTACGACCCGGTCTTTTACCCTGAAGGCCATGAAAGGACCTTTGCCGAAATGACAGATGAGGAGAAAGGCTCCATGAGCCACAGGGGCAGGGCACTGCGGGAGTTGCAGGACTATTTGAAGGAGCAGGGGTCACACGGTAGATAATAATACGAATGATGTGCTAATTCTGTGCCTGAGATTTGTTATTATAATGGACCTTATTTCTTTCTATTATTTTTAGCTTCAGGAGGTATTTTAGTGGATATTGATGTGAGCATTAATGGTGAGTCCATGACTATTAACGTTGATAACCCGCACAGGTTTGATATAAACGGAGTTATGGGAGATATCGCCGGATTTGGGAAAAAATTTGGAGTTGATCTTGCGCCTTATGAAATGGACAAGCTGATACAGAAAATGATCAGGGGCGTTGCAGGCTGTGAGGCGGGGTGCCCGTCAGATGCAATGGGTGTAGTAAGGAGAGGGTTCGGTAATTTCAAGCTTTCGTACATTGAAGGGGGAATACTGACAGCTTCACAAAGACTTGAAAACGGCAATCCCCTCGAAGTAAAGGTGTTCCCGGATTTCTGATTTGTTACAGAAGTTGAAAGGGCCGGTCCCTTTGAAAGGACCGGCCCTTTTTTTTAGGCGTGAAACTGTAATTTCTTTTACTGGCAATGCCCTCCTGCCTTCATCAGGAAGATATCCGGTTGCCCGGCGCTGGGCTGGGTAGCTCCTGTGATAAATACGTTGCCTGAAGAGTCTGCTGCTACTCCCTGAGTCAGTGTGTAATCAGGAAGCGTGAGACTGGATATGAATCTCCGGTTCCCCTGGGGGTCGTAGCTGAGCAGGTCGATATTACCTCCGGCAACGTATACATTGCCTTCATTGTCCATGGCTATCCCTTCTCCGCCTGCGTCTGCTGTGGAACTGAACTGCCTGCTCCAGAGGATAGCGCCAGACGCGTCAAGTTTGAGAGTGATGTATTCCTGTCTGCCTTTATTTATGTCTGCAATGTCGCCTTTTGTAGACCCGGTCACAAAGGAATTTCCTGCAGGGTCCACGACAATGCTTCGCGCATAATCATCGGCGGGTGTACCGAGCTGGGTAGACCATTGATGCGCGCCGGTAGAGCTGAACTTGACCACAGCCATGTCCCATCCACCCTGGTTTACACCCTTGAGATTTCCATTCGTCCATCCTGTTACATAGACATTACCGGCTGCGTCCACATCAAGGCCGTACGCGATGTCCTTTGTGCCCCCGCCGATCTGGTTTCTCCACAGTTCATTTCCGTTCGGGTCATACTTGATGACGCCCATGTCGTAGTGTTTCATGTAGCTTGATACATACACGTTGCCGGCGGAGTCGGCGGCGACGGCGTATCCGTATCCGGCCGGTTGTATAAGCCACATCAAATTTCCGTTTGTATCGTACTTGGCCAATATCATATTGAAGTCGGAACTGGACCTCAATGTCGTTCCTACGGCATAGACATTTCCGGCAGCGTCAACATCGATGTCTTCCATTACATCTCCTGCCGCAGTCCCAAACTGTCTTGTCCATAATACATTACCGCCTGCATCGCGCTTGATAATGACCATGTCCCAGCTGCCCAGGTTTGTACCGTCGAGGGCGCCGTTGGTTTCCCCTCCGATATACAGGGTCCCTTGTGGCCCCATCGCAATGTCCACGCCTTCATCATGATCGGATGCATTGGTAAGATCCAGAGAGAGCTGCACAGGGGCGCTGCATGCATCATCACAAGCATCACCCAGCATGTCACCGTCTGAATTCGCCTGGTCGGGGTTTTGAATGCTCATGCAGTTATCGCATGTATCGCCGACAGCGTCGCTATCGCTGTCCGTTTGCAGGGGGTTTGGTGTAGTGTCACAGTTGTCTGCGTCTGCGCAAATACCGTCTCCGTCAAAGTCATCATAGCGGTCGTACGGGCAGATGTCCGTATCTCCGCATATGCCGTCATAATCGGCGTCATTCTCAGGGTCGTTATCGCAGGCATCACAGGCTGATCCAACCCCGTCTCCATCCAGGTCTGCCTGGTCAATGTTCGGGACAGAAGGACAGTTGTCGAGATTGTCAGTGAGGCCGTCATTATCGATATCAAAGTTCACAGCGTATGTGTGGGGCTTGTAGGCCCTTAGGTACCACGGCTGCCCTGTCCAGCTGTAGGGTTCGTCCGGCCCCACTCCGTTTGTGAGGTCAACGTAGCCATGACAGGGGGCACAGGCCGCTGATGATGTGGACGCCCCCCCGACGTTATAAAACGGGTCATTCCATTTGCCCGGATCGGTAAGCTCATAGTATTTATTATTGCCTGCATTTCGAGTCAGATTAACATACGTACCAGCCCACGAAGTGGTCATTCTCGTGAAGCCTGAAACGACTGCGTCCGAAGCGTCCTTTGTTGTCCCGTGCACGTCATGGCAGAGCATGCAGTTGCCGTAATCGAACCTGATATGGGCATGGTGGAGGTTCCCGTTTGCAATAATCCCCGAGTATATTGTGGTGTAGTTGTCCTTCCTGAAGTTTGTCTGGAGGTCAGGGGCAGGGGTCACATTGTCCGTATTCCAGGTCTGGTCATGGCAGGTATAGCACAGCTGATAATCCTCTCCCTGCAGGTCTCTTTCATAGAGGGACTGTATCCTCTTTCCATTGTAAAAACGGTATGCCGTAGGATTGATAATGCCGTCGATTGTGACATCAAGGACATTTGAGTATTCATGGTCAATGTGCGGGGCATTCGCATCGTGGCATATAATGCAATCAACCTGACCGCTTCTGCCGTGCCCGCTGACATAGAACCCGAAGGTTGTGCCGTCACCTGTGACATTTCTCGCGCTTACACCGGCGCCGTCTGTCAGTGAGTTTGAAGGTGCATTGTCATGGCATCCCGAGCACCAGAGTTCTTTACCGGTTTTAAGTACCTTCCCGTTGTAGACGCCGTCTTTCCAGCCGGCCTTTGCTCCTGCTGCCGGATCATTTACCCCGTCATATGATCCACCCGGACTATGACATGTATTGCAGACCGAAGTCCCGGCAAGGTCCTGCCCGTCTTTGAAGGCCGGGAAATTACCGGTATCATGACAGACGCTACATGTAATCGCCGGACCTTTCCTGTCGTCATTGTCATTTTCAGTATGTGTTGAATGGCTCTGAAACGTCCCTGCCCCGATACTGAATTGTCCCTGCGCGTATTCATATCCCGAATCATGCCCGTGGCAAGAGCCGCAGGCGGCGCCTGTTGCTCCCGAACCATGAGCAAAGCCGGTTGAGTGTTTATGGCAATCAGTGCATTTTTGTCCTTCGTAATGTGATTGTCCGCCTGGAGAAGTTCCGTCTCTGCGGTGATGATTCGTCTGGGTGTGGCACATCTCACAGATGTTCTCATTATTGCGTGGTCCGTCTGCAAATGAACCCTGGCCTGTAGCGGAAGTAAATTCAACAAACTCCTGAATGTTCAGTCCTGTTACCGGGTTGTTAAAGCAGACATATTCTTTAATAAACATTCCGTAGTCTGTGCCGAAGACATTGTTCTGCTCCTGTGCATGCGGGTTATGGCAGGTCACACAACCCTTGTCTCCCATGGTCCAGCTTCCGTAT
>JAGVNU010000056.1 GCA_020053105.1 Thermodesulfovibrionia bacterium | reverse complement strand
TCTTTAAAAATGGAGTTGAGTTGGAGAGCAAACCCGATAGGAAAGGTGCGGCCTAATTTACCGCTATATCATATTTACACAAAATAGTTGACAGTATCGATTAATTTCATATGGTAAAATTACAGTACCAGTAAAATTACCATTTTGCATATTAAGCAACTTGACACGGCTTATATCAAGTGCTATCATGAAATAATTAAATAGTAATAAACTTGGAATAAGTAAAGGACAACAAGATGTCAACTACCACGCAAGACTTTTACGAGACGCTCGGGGTCAAAAAAGATGCTTCTTCAGATGAAATAAAGAAGGCTTATAGAAAGCTCGCGCGCAAGTTTCATCCTGATTTAAATCCCGGGGACAATACGGCGGAGAAGAAATTCAAAGAGATAAACGAGGCATATGAAGTCCTCAGCGATAAGAAAAAGCGGGCTGAGTATGACCAGTTCGGCAAGGCCACTTTTGAAGGCGGGCAGGGCTTTGGAGGGTCAGGGGCCCATGATTTCGGCTACGGCGCCGGCAGTGCTGAAGATATTTTTTCCAATCTGTTCCGCAGTTTCAGACAGGAGGAAGTCCCTCAGAGAGGAGGGGACCTGGTAACACGTTTTGAAATATCCCTTGAAGAGGCTTACCAGGGGGTAACAAAACCTATAACGCTGACACGGGAAATTTCATGCAAAAGGTGCGGAGGGTCAGGCGCCGAGACATCTCACACCTGTTCCCAGTGTAAGGGCTCCGGTACAGTCAAGCAGAGCAGAGGGGTCTTCAGGCTGAGCCAGCCGTGCCCTTCATGCCGTGGAAGAGGGAAGGTAATATCAAAGGCATGTACAGTTTGCAGAGGCAGCGGAAGCGCTTCCGCAAATGAAACAATCAAAGTCAAGATTCCGCCCGGGGCCGACACCGGGAGCAGGGTCAAACTCAGGGGCATAGGAAGTGCGGGTGTTATGGGCGGACCACCGGGAGATTTATATATAGAACTGGAAGTGAAGCCCCACCCCACTTTTAAACGTGACGGGGACAGCATATACGTTGATATCCCGGTCACTATCATGGAGGCAACACTCGGCGGAAAGATTAAGGTCCCGACCCTGGACGGTACTGTTACAATGACTCTCCCGCCCGGCACAGACAGCGGGAAGAAATTCAAGCTCAAAGGCAAAGGCATCCCGCATAGAAAAACCGGGACGAGAGGGGATGAATTTGCAATAATCAATATAGTTGTGCCGAAAAAGGTGTCTGCCAAAACAAAAGAAGCTTTGGAGGAGATAGAGAAGGCATATAAGTGAGATTGTAATATGGACGACAAGAAAAGACCTTTATTCATGATCGGTGTAGTATGCGATATGTTTCATATCCATCCGCAGACCCTGAGATTATATGAGAGGGAAGGACTCCTGCACCCCCAAAGGGTCGGCGGGGCAAGGCTCTATTCACAGGAGGACGTTGAACGGATCAGGATGATATTGAACCTTACCAAGGAGCTGGGGGTCAACAGAGCCGGCGTTGACATCATTCTCAGAATGAGAAGAAGATTTGAGGCACTGCAGATCGAAATGGAACAGATGATGGACCACCTTGAAAATGATATAAGGAAGGAATTCCGGAAGAGAATAAAGGAAGTGTTTGAAGAAGAATAATAACTGTTCGAGCCGTTTAAACAGCTTGAACCATTCAAGCTGTTATATTACCGGAGGAAGTTATGAGATCAGATAAATTTACCATGAAAAGCCAGGAAGCCGTACAGAAGGCACAGGATCTTGCCCAGAAGAAGGGCAATCAGCAGGTTGACGTGGAGCACCTGTTTTGTGTCCTGCTTGAAGAAGGGATTGCCCTGGAAATTTTAAAATCACTGCGGGTAGATACCGGGACCCTGAAGAGGGAAATTGAGGCGGTCATCAAAAAGATGCCGAAAGTCCTGGGCTCCTCCCCTGTCGGACAGCTTTATATAACTCAGGAACTGAAGAATGTCTTTGAAGTGGCTTTCAAAGAGGCCGAGCATCTGAAGGATGATTATGTAAGCGTCGAACATCTGCTCCTTGGCATTATCAAGACAAAAAATAAGTCAGCAAATATACTGAAGAGTCTTGGAGTGACCGATAGTACAGTGCTTGAGGCAATGCGTGAGATACGGGGAACGCAGCGCGTCACGGACCCCTCGCCTGAGGGAAAATACCAGGCCCTTAAACGATATGCAAAAGATCTGACAGACCTGGCAAGGAAAGGCAAGCTGGACCCGGTAATCGGCAGAGATGAAGAAATCAGGAGGGTAATTCAGGTCCTGTCCCGAAGGACAAAAAACAATCCCGTTATCATCGGCGAGCCAGGGGTCGGCAAGACCGCCATCGCTGAAGGACTTGCACAAAGGATAACCTCAGGCGATGTCCCGCAGAGTCTCAAAGATAAAAGGGTGGTCTCCCTTGATATGGGGGCCCTCGTTGCAGGAGCCAAGTTCAGGGGGGAATTTGAAGACAGGCTGAAGGCCGTGCTCAAGGAAATCGAAGAGGCCCAGGGCAAAGTGATCCTGTTTATTGATGAGCTTCACACTGTTGTAGGCGCGGGCGCAGCTGAGGGTGCGATAGATGCATCTAATATGCTCAAGCCGGCCCTTGCAAGGGGCGATCTCAGATGTGTCGGTGCAACGACTCTGGCAGAATACCGGAAACATATTGAAAAAGACCCGGCCCTTGAACGGAGGTTCCAGCCGGTCCATGTGCAGGAGCCTAATGTAGAAGATACTATATCCATCCTGCGCGGCCTGAAAGAGCGATATGAAGTCCATCATGGAGTTCGGATAAAAGACACTGCGATTGTGGCTGCAGCTGTATTAAGCAACAGGTATATTACGGACAGGTTCCTGCCTGACAAGGCAATTGACCTTATCGATGAAGCTGCGTCAAAGCTGAAAATGGAAATAGACAGCATGCCTGCGGAACTTGATGAACTGGAACGGAAGCTGCGGCAGTACGAAATCGAAAAACAGGCTGTAATGAAGGAGACGGACGAGGCATCACATGGAAGGCTTGATCATATTAAAGAGGAAATTATAAAACTAACCGGTAGAAGAGATGTATTAAGGACACAATGGCTGAGGGAAAAAGAGTCCATAGGCAAGGCAAGCTCCATTAAAGGCGAGATCGAGAAGACAAAGCAGGAGGCGGAAAAAGCAGAAAGGGAAGGAGACCTGAATAAGGCGTCTGAATTGAAATACGGGAGGCTCCCTGCCCTTCAGAGGCAGTTTGAGGGGGAAAATGAAAAACTTGTTCAGGGGAAAGGCGAGGGCAGACTGTTGAAAGAAGAGGTCGATGAAGATGATATTGCTGAAATTGTCTCGAAATGGACTGGCATCCCTGTCAGCAAGATGCTTGAAGGTGAAGTTGAAAAGCTCCTGAAAATGGAGGAGCGCCTCAGTCTCCGTGTTGTAGGCCAGGGCGAAGCCATAACCGCCGTTTCAGATGCTGTGAGAAGGGCACGCGCAGGGATACAGGACCCGAACAGGCCCACCGGGTCATTTATCTTCCTTGGACCGACAGGGGTTGGAAAGACCGAACTGGCGCGGGCGCTTGCGGAATTCATGTTTGATGAAGAAGATGCAATGATACGTATCGACATGTCCGAATACCAGGAGAGGCATACCGTATCGAGGCTAATCGGCGCGCCTCCGGGGTATGTCGGCTATGACGAGGGCGGGCAGTTGACAGAGGCGATACGAAGAAGACCCTACGCGGTAATCCTGTTTGATGAAATCGAAAAGGCCCATCCCGAAGTCTTTAACGTGCTTCTCCAGGTCCTCGACGACGGCAGGCTCACCGACGGTCATGGGAGGACCGTTGATTTCAGAAATACGGTGCTCATTATGACTTCCAATATCGGAAGCCAGCATATCCAGGAAATGCTCACCGAATGGACAGAAGAGGAACAGATCCGCAAGTGCGTAATGGACGATCTGAAAAAATTCTTCAAGCCTGAGTTCTTAAACCGGGTCGATGAAGTAATAATCTTTCATTCCCTTAGCAAAGAACTGCTCATCAGGATCGTTGGCATCCAGATTGATCGTATGAAGAAGTATCTTAAGGACAGGCATGTTGATCTCGTGTTAACAGAGCGGACAAAGGCCTTCCTGGCCGAAATAGGATATGATTCTCTCTATGGGGCCAGACCGCTCAAGCGGGCGATACAGAAGGAAATTCTGAACCCGCTTGCCACAAGTCTCCTTGACGGGACGTTCAGAACCGGGGATGTCATTGAGGTGGACGTGGAAGAGGGCAAAGTCGTTTTCAGCCGTAAAGGGGCCAAGACCAAAGAGCAGGTGATATCTGACTGATCGGGTTCTATCACATCTTTAGTTCACAGGCACTACATTTATCACTTACATCCTGTTGTTTTTTCAAATTTTATTGTCCATGGACTTAATAAATATCCCGACTGTACCGATATATATGTGACCCTTGTAATAATTGACTTTGAATGCATAAGCTTATAAGATTATTTTTAACGGTTAGAAAATGAATGATAAAACAGCAATAATCGCTGCTGCACAAAAGTTAGCTGCCAAAGGCCTGATCGATAAAGCCATTGCAGAATGGGAAAAACTCCTGAAGGAGCGTAATGATGGAAATATCCATAACACGATCGGAGACCTTTACTTAAAAAAGGGGGCGGACCAGGAGGCCATCAAATCCTTCAATAAGGCGGCCGAGACATTCAAGAAAGACGGTTTTTACCCTAAGGCAATAGCGATCTATAAAAAAGTCCTCAATATCGCGCCAAATGATACGGACACTTTCATTGCGCTAGCCAAGCTTAACGCTGACCGGGGATTAACAGGTAATGCCATTGATAATTACTACAGGGCTGTAGAACTTTACAACAAAGAAGGCTCGACGGAAAAAGCCATAATGGTCGTAGATAAAATGCTTAATTTATCCTCGACAAATGTAGACACAAGGGCCAAAATAGCATACCTGTATTTCAGGCTCGGTCTCAGAGAACGGGCAGCCAATGAATATTCTTCAATTGCCTCATATTGCTTGGGGGAAAATGATGTTGAAAGGGCAAAAGAATTTTTTGACAAGTCTATTGAATATGATCCGGCCAACATTTCCGCATTAATCGGGACCAGTAAATTAGCTTTAATAAATAACGACCATACGCACGCATTCGAGGCCCTGAATCTTGCCCTTTCCCAAGCCCCTGACAATAAAGAAGTGCTCTCTGCTTATGCAAAACTTGCACTAGACATGAACAGAAAGGATGACGCAAAAAAGGCCCTCACAATGCTGAGGGAGTTGGAACCGTCAAGTATCGAAACCAAAAAGCTACTCGGCGCCATTTATATTGAGGAAGGCCTGATACAGAACGCCTGGGATGAGTTGTTGCCTGTTATTGATGCTGCACTGGATGCGGAAAGGTGGTCTGAAGCGCATGAACTTCTGCATAACTTCAGGGGCCTGCAGACTGTACCAGTAAAGCAGCGTTTGTTGCGTATCTGTAAGTCCCGGGGCGATGATAGTGCCGTCAGCGCTGAATTAAAAGAATTGGCCGCCCTCTACGAGAGCGATGGGGCTGACGAAGACGCCCTTCAAATGTATAAAGAGGTCATGGAGCTTAACACCGATGACATGACAGCTTCTGATAAGATCAGTGAACTTGAAATAAAACTGGGTATTGCGCCACCTGCAATTCATATTGAACCCGCGCCCTGGGAAGAAATAAGTATTGAAGCAAATGTTGCTCCTCCTGATGCGCTTCCCTTTGAAGAAAACGTTTTTGCAATATCTGAACCTGGACAAGAAGGACTTATTACTCATTCAGCAGCAGCCACTGAACCTCCCGCATCATTTGAAATAAACATTACCCCCGATGATAGTTACGTCGAAAAATCAATTGAAGAAACCTTGCTTCCAACCGGCGCAGATAATGATCTGCAGGCATTATTTGCCCAGTTCGAAAAACCTGAGGAAAAGAAAGTTGATTACGAGGCCCATTATATGGCTGGGCTGGATTTCAAGCAGAAGGGTCTTCTGGATGAAGCGATTAATGAGCTCCAGAAGGCAGCGAAAGACCCCGATAAATCTCAGCGAAATTCGACAATGCTCGCATTATGTTATATTGAGAAAAAAGCTTATCCGCTGGCCATTGCCGAGTTCACCAGGATACTCGATGCCATGACCCCTGATGATTCAACGTATCTTCGCGTTAAGTATGAACTGGCCAATGCCCATATGAATAATAAGGAAACCAGCCGGGCACTGGAGCTTTATTTTGAAATACATGCATTGGACCCCGATTTCAAAGACGTCTCAGGCAAGATGGCTTCTCTGAAGGGACAAACAGCCCCTGCTCCGGAAGAGGTGCCTAGGCCAAAGAGGGACAGGGTATCGTATATATAACGTCAGCACAATGGCACAAACTCTTTTAAAGAAACTTAGTATAATACAACTCAATCATACGGTTTAACATAAATTATCATTATGGTTATGGACCATCTGGAATTCTACAACTTAATAGAGCATCCTTTTTCCAATGCAGTAGACACGAGATACTTTTACAACAGCAGGCAGCACTCTGAAGCGCTTATCCGCCTGAAATATGCCGTTGACACCATGAAAGGTCTTGCCGTAGTGGTTGGCGGTGTCGGCACAGGCAAAACAACGCTTGCCCGGAGGATGCTGAACGAATTGGGCGAAGACAAATATGAGGCCGCCTTACTCGTAGTTATCCATACCTCGGTTACTACAGACTGGCTCATGAAAAAGATTGCCCTGCAGCTTGGGATTGAAAATGCCAGCGATAATAAAATAGAGATATTAGGTCAGCTGTACAAAAAATTTATTGAAATATATGAATCCGGCCGCAAATCAGTCATTCTTATGGACGAAGTACAAATGCTCCAGTCCAGGGAAATTATGGAAGAGTTTCGGGGCCTGCTTAATATGGAAGGGCCCGGCGGGAAGCTCATAACCCTTGTCCTGTTCGGACTTAATGAACTTGATGACGTGCTCGCCCTGGATGAACCCTTAAAACAAAGGGTAGCGGTCAAGTATAAATTATCAGGCCTTGATGAAACTGTTACGCGGGAATATATTAAACACAGATTAAGCATAGCGGGGTGTAATGAAGAAATATTTACTTCTGAGGCCATCAGTGCCATTCACCATTATACGAACGGAGTTCCCCGGTTAATCAATACGGTTTGCGACAATGCCATTTTTGAAGGATTTCTGCTCAAACAGAAACCTATTAGTAAAGAAGTTATAGATCAGATCGGCTCCAGCCTCGATTTAAAATCTTCACAATAAGAAAACAACAACATGCAACACACTCCATCAGTCTGCAGAAACAGCCTCCTTTTGTTCATCTTTGAAGCTGTTGCGTAAGGTAACAGCAGGTTGTATGAATCTTACTTCTTCACAAGAAGGAAGAGAAGCATTTTCCTGGCATTGAGGGACAGCATCGCTATAGAATGTTACGGGATTCTCATTATCTTCAAAATGCTCGCGGTACCACTTCCCGTAGTGATGTTTTGCCCAATGCCTGTCGACAGAACCTGTGATCATCCCTTGTATCCCCTTCCGGCTTTCCGGATTGATCATAGCCATATATAAGTGTCCTGTTATGAGCGGCGTTGCAATAACAGCCATGAAGAAATGAATGGCCCACGATAAAAAGGCAACGTCCGTCAGCCATATAATTAACCCGGTTAATATATACAGGGGGTACGTGGACATAAGTTTCATGAAATTTATTTTCTCGGCTGCGTTGAATTTACCCTGCTCCGGCAGTTTGATTTTCTTGTTAATTGCTGCCAGGCCCATTAAAGAAAGCCATTTAAAATCATCAAGCGTCCACACCCATGCCTGCCTGATGTTATAAAAGTAAATCCTGAAATCACCCCGGCACTTAATAATGGCAAGCATGGGGAGAATGATAAGGCAGATACCTGAGATCCGGTGTATCCAGGAAAACATGGCTCTGTAAGGACGCAGTGGGTCGGGATTATAGCAGAACACCAGCACCAGCGCCGTTCCGAAACAAACGAGAAACGGGATGGCTAGTGCCCAGTGCACAAGCCTTTCAGATTTCCGGAAACGCAATATCTTTGCAGGCTGAGAATTTATTTTAATTTGATTTGATGTATGAGCTGTTTCCACCGTATTCATTTTGCCCTCCTCTTTGCGGGGATTTATTTTGTTTTTGTTTTATCATTTACTGGTCCTTAAATAACATCGCTGCACATCACGTTAAAATCTGTATCCCGCCTGGGTAAACAGCGACGTATTCTGATAATCCTCTCCTGTGTAGCGCTCGGCAAACATCGAGACAAAATAATTCTTGTTAATCTGCCAGTAAACAGACGTTCCGTATGTAAGTGTGCCTGTTGTAAAGCCCCCTTCGATATCGAGCTTTTCTTTTTCCTTGCTCGCATAAACAGCTACGTCAACTTTATTAAAAAAGTTCCGGGAGACTTCCACATTGAACTCATCGTTTTTTGAGGTATAGTTATCTATATGAGTATATCTTCCGGAAAGGTTGAATCCCATAAGGTCATGCTTCGTGAAGCCGCCCGTATATCTGACGGCATGATCATTATCAATCTTTCTGGTTTGATATGCTGCGGACGCATAAATATTGAGCCCTTTCGCCAGCCTGTAATCGACCCTGCCCCCGGCCCTCGACTGAGAGTTAGTATCCAGGAAATAGTTGTCTCTGTAATCAAAATCGGTAAAGAGCTTTTTTGAGGACTCAAAGTATTTTATCGCCCTGTAATAATCATAAAAAAGCTGGAAACGGAGGTCCCTTGTAACGGCATATGACAAATTCGCGCGGGCATTTTCAAGTTCGAAATCATTTGTTGCCTGATTAATGCTGACTGACGAGAGGCCATCCACCCTTACTTTGCTGCTTAAAGATGAATTCAGTCTAGCGGAGCAGTACTGCCTGTCGGTTTTCCCCTCATACATAAGATCTTCACATCCGATATAGAATTGATATTTTTCCTGATCTAAAAATCCATATGCTCCGAAGGACTTGAATTTCCCGTCAATTGAATTATCGTACATGTCCGGCACAAGTCCGCCAAAAACCCCCAAGCCTACGCCTTTCTTTATCTCATACTTTAAATTCAGGCCGTCAATATAGGTGTTAAACAATTGATATATATATTGCCTGCCGATAACGACATTGAAATTCTTCTGGAACTTGTAACCCAGCCATAATTCATTTAGTCTCTTATTCAGTGGTTTGTCTCCATCAGATATAGTCTTCCTTATCTCCCCGTCAAGGTTGAAATAAAAACCGGGTTTCTCGTCTTCATGTTTATATAGTCTGAGTTTAGACGATACAACCTGATGGTCGTTGTGACTGCTGTCATTTGAATAATAGTCACTGACGTAAAACCTGCCTTTAATATCGCTGGCATGCATAATCATTGGGATAAGGATTAATAAAATGATCAAAATCATGACGTTCTTCAGCCGTGGGGACAAACTACCTTTTCTTATCCTCTTCCTCCAGTGATGACGGGAAATCTTCTGGTCGGATTTTGTTCTGTCCTGTTTGTTCTTCCTATCCATTCTATTCCTCAATAGCAACCATCTTATTAGTTACAGCCGTTTTTAGACTTCGGGTTGTCCCAGTTATTCCCGTTGTGACACAGGGTGCATTCATGCGAGCATGTTGAATGTTCTTCTCTGTAATCATTGGCATGACATGTATAACAGTCCGTCTCAGAGACTCCGGCATATTGTCCGGGATACCCGCTTTGGTGACACGAGGTGCAGGAAAGGGTTCCGTGTCTGTATAAAAACTGAAAAGACTGATGGACTGTTGCGCCGGACCAGGTAGCTGTTGAATGACATGAACCACAGGTGTGCGGATACCCCGCCGATACATGACTCGGCGCTGTCTGATAGTCGCTTGTGTGACATGCGTAACAGTTGTCCTGTGTTACCCCCGCGTATGTTCCGGGGTACCCGTTTGTGTGACACTCCGTGCATGCCAGCGTACTGTGTACTCCGCTGAACTGGAAGCTGTTATGCGTATAATTTGCCGGGCTCCATGCCGTGTTCGTATGACACTCTGTGCATGTCCTGCTGAAACTGTTCGTTACGTG
>JAGVNU010000062.1 GCA_020053105.1 Thermodesulfovibrionia bacterium | reverse complement strand
GTGATCCCGTGTCTCGATGCAACGGCAAAGAACTGGGAAAGATGATCGAAAACTGCGTCCCTGTCGAAAAAACGGCAATTTATAAACAGACACTAACTAGTTGCCACAGATATGTCGGAAGAACCATAATTGTCAGCAGCCGGTCTCTATTGAAAAGCTGCAAGCAAGGCACAGATCATCTGAGGATCACAACATCATGCGCCCGTGCCCCGTCGCTTTCCTCAACCACTGTAAATTCCACGGCAACGCCTTCTTTTAAAGTGCATGTGCCGGAAGCGGAGCAGACAGCGCTGTGATGAACGTACACGTCTCCCCCCTTTTTTCGTGCAATATAACCACTGCCCTCCCTGCTGTCATACCACTTAACTATGCCTATTTCACGCATTGCCTTGCCTGTTGCTGTCTGTTAAATTAATTTCACCTTCAATTTAAACGCCCTGTATCTCACTGCACTATGAAGCGCATTCAACCTGTTAAGATAGTACTCGGCATGATACGCTGATTCCTTAATTTGTTGAGCAGGCAGGAATTATTAAGCAAACAGCGCTTTTTCCAACTGCGCCTTATTTCTGCCCTTCAGTTCGTAAACATGGTCCAGCATGTTGTCTATGGAGTCGTTGTACCCGGGGTCGTAGCTCGTCACTCCGGTGCTTATGGAGAGTTTGTATTTCTCGTGTCTTCTGGAATTATGCTCCTCAAGGGTCTTTCTGAAATTATTGTTTATGGCCTCGAAATGGTCTTCAGAGGCATCGATTAATAAGACGATGAATTCATCTTCACCAATACGTGCGATAATATCGGACCCGCGAAAACCGGCCTTGAGGATGTTCGCGGCCTCTCTTAACATCATATCCCCTTCCTGTTTCCCAAGATTATTATTGACTCTTTCAAGGTCATCTATCTCAGCATAAAACAGGACGATTCTCTTTTTCTGCCTGAGGGCCAGTTTCAGATGATTATCCATCAATGTAATAAACCCTTGCCTGTTGTAAAGCCCGGTAAGCTCATCACGCAGAGACAGGCACTTAATCTTGTCCTCCGCGTTATGATATTGTTCTGTCCTCTGTACAAGATGATCGCGTGTATAGGCTATAACTCTGAAGGCTATGTATACAAAGCATGCGCTGCCCAGAAACAGGCTTCCGTAAAGCAGTTCAAAAGGGAACCTGACATCAGTCAATAATGACAGAAGGGCAAAGACAAAACCTATAAGAAACAGGACAGCAAACGAAATCGCGATCAGCCGTCTTTTTGTAATTCTCCCCGGAACATATGCCAGTGTTTTCATGATGCTGACAAGAGACAACAGTATTATGACTGTCCCGGCGAGTATCTGAGTTGTTGTTATGACTTCATAGGTTCCCATTCGTATGGTGTGTTAAATCATCTGAAAAGACGCCTTCATCCTGGCACGCAATGTATTCGCAGTGTCCACGTGCATATGTTTTATTCGGAATAAAATGAGAAAGCTTGAGGCTGATCAGTTGACGGATTGATTAATATCGGATTTCTTGACGCAGGGAGCTAATTCTTGACCGCTGAAAGCTTAACTCCGACCCACCTGTCCGGCATTTTAGTCTCGAAACGCAGCGGGTCCCCGGTGACCGGGTGCTTGAACGAGAGAAGATACGAGTGCAGGCCCAGACGCCTGAACGGGTCCTTCTTACCCCCGTATTTTTTGTCACCAGCCACCGGATGGCCGATGTCGGCAAGATGGACGCGAATCTGGTTCTTCCGTCCGGTCTCAAGGAGTATATCAAGGAGCGCGTATTCCGGGCCGCGCTTCAGCACCCGGTATTTTGTTTTAGCTGGTTTTGCCTCATCCGAATGCGGGTCGCTGTATACCCTGAGCGACTTCGTCTCATTCAGGCGGCTTATGATCTCGCCCTCTTTCTTTGCGGGGGTCCCCTCAACTATAGCGTAATATCTTTTCTCAACGTCTTCCCAGTTACCCTGGAGCTGCCGCTTCACGGCCTCGTTCTTGGCAAACACGATCAGGCCTGATGTGTCCCGGTCGAGCCGATGGACAATGAATATCCTCTCCCCTGTCCCAGGGAACTTCTGCCTGAGATATTCGTTCAACTGGTAATAGGCAGTCCTCGTCTTCTCTGTCTCAGAGGCGATTGTAAGCAGACCAGCGGGCTTGTCCACGACTATGACGGCATCATCCTCATAAATGACCCTGATCCCCAGTGCCGGGACCACCTCTGGTCCTTTTTTACCCCTGCTGACCGAAACCGTATCACCCTTCAGCAACGGGTGGCTGAGGTCATTTACGACTTTACCATTCACCTCAATGGCCCTGTGGCTGATCAGCTGTTTGATCTTTGTGCGCGTGTGCCCGTGGGCCGTAAGGTAATCAATGAGACCGCCGTTATTTTTTATTTGAAAAACCGCCATAAGGGAAATAGTATAACACCGCTTGATCTGAGTTATTCAAGTACAGATCATTTTATCAACGTCATATCCGCATCCGGGCGGGACGTCACTTTCTTATTGTATCTGAAGAGTTTTTTCCTGTAGAATACTCTGCATAACAGGCGCATCGTCATATACCTGGACATTATAATTCAGCGAAAATCAGGAGGTCAAAATGAGGGCCGGAAATATACTTGAGACAATCGGAAATACGCAGCATGTGAAAATAAACAATTTATTCAGCGATCACCTCAGCGTCTGGATGAAGCTTGAGCGTTCTAATCCCGGCGGGAGCATCAAGGACCGGATCGGACTATCGATGATCGAAGATGCCGAAAGACGGGGTATTCTGAAAAAAGACAGCGTAATCATTGAACCGACCTCCGGCAATACAGGGATAGGACTCGCGATGGTAGCAGCGGTCAAGAAATACAGGCTCATCCTTGTCATGCCCGAGTCCATGTCTCTGGAGCGCCGCAGACTGATAGCGGTTTACGGGGCTGAACTCGTGCTGACACCGAAAGAGAAAGGCATGAAAGGCGCGATTGAAAAGGCAGCGAAGATGGTTGGGGAGATCCCAAACGCCTGGATGCCGCAGCAATTCGAAAACCAGGCCAATACAGAGGCGCACAGAAATTTCACTGCGCAGGAAATCCTGAAAGACTTTCCTGAAGGCCTCGATTACCTTATCACCGGCGTTGGAACAGGCGGACACATAACAGGCTGCGCGCAGGTACTGAAGAAACAGTTTCCCGGGCTGAAGGTCTTTGCAGTAGAGCCGGAGCTGTCTCCTGTGCTCAGCGGCGGCAAACCGGGCCCTCACCCCATACAGGGGATAGGCGCAGGATTTGTTCCCGGCATTCTGGACCAGGGCATACTCGACGGCATTATACAGGTCACAAAAGAAGCTGCATTTACCTATGCTCAAAGATGTGCCAGGGAGGAAGGAATACTTATAGGCATTTCTTCCGGGGCTTCTCTCGCTGCAGTATCCAAAAAATCACAGGAGGTCCCCGAGGGGAGCCGTATCCTTACGTTCTGCTACGATACAGGGGAACGTTATCTTTCAGTTGAAGGGCTCTTTTAGTCCTTAAATAAATATGAGCCACAAAGTCACAAAGTGAAGAATTGTTTAATAAACCTTGGTGCCTTGGTGTCTTTGTGGCTCATAACCTGGAGAATGTCGGATGCCGCACTTCGGATTGATTGACGAAACCCTCGGACCTGAGGAATATGCCCTGCAAAGGTCCAGACTCCATATCCGCGGAGGTAAAAGAAGACTCCGCCAGGGCAAGATATCGGCAGGGATAGTTACTCTTTATGACGCTGCAGTGTTCGCATTTGACTGGTATATTGCCTCCCCTGAGCGCAGAAGCAACCTCCGGATTACTGAGGGGGAAGACCTCAAAGATGATAACACCGTCTATGAGATTCTGAAGCGTTCCGGCGTTATTGACAGTTCATTTGATTACGGACTGTTCAATAAACTGGTAGAGAAGTCTCTGGAACAGGAAATGCCTGACTATGATTACAGGGTTTTTTTAGAAAATTTTGAATCTCTCATGACCCGGCTCGGGGTCATGCCCTTTGATGAGAACGAGCTTCCGCCGGAAGATCCGTCTACTTATTAATACAAATCATATTGTCGAAAAGACACTCAGTGATATCCATTGTGAAGGGAGTTATTAATTATGGAAGACCTAAAGACATCTGAGACCTGGCGGGTATTCAGGATCCAGTCTGAACTCGTTGAAGGGTTTGAGACCCTCAATGACCTCGGTCCTGCAGTAACGATCTTCGGAAGCGCGCGGCTTTCCAAAGGAAACAAGTACTACAATGATGCCGTCATTCTAGCAAAGATGCTCGCAGACGACGGGTTCGCCATTATTACCGGAGGGGGCCCCGGGATCATGGAAGGCGCAAACAAGGGCGCGAAAAAGGGCAAGGCCCATTCCGTCGGGCTTAACATAGAAATCCCTGCGGAACAGGTCCGGAACAAATACCAGGACGTTACCCTTTCATTCCGCTATTTCTTTATCAGAAAGCTCATGTTCATTAAATATGCGATGGCCTTCATTATCTTCCCCGGAGGTTTCGGCACCATGGATGAGCTCTTTGAATCCCTGACCCTTGTCCAGACCAACAGGATCAAGTCGTTTCCGGTGATACTTTACGGCACTGATTACTGGAAAGGCCTCCTGGACTGGATGAAAAATACCCTGGTCCAAAGCGGAACAATAGCCAAAGAGGATTTCGCCTTATTTTCAGTTGTGGACACGCCGGAGGACGTCCGATTTATTATAAATGAACATTACAGGGTCTTCGGAGGTCTCAGACCAAAAGGGTGGAACAACAAAAAGCAGAAGCCGAACAATTTCAAGACAGGGAAATGACAACTTAACCGGAGCCGGGAAACTATTCGGGTATTTTAATGTCTATTAAATGACAAACCAGACACAACTCTCCCTTTGAATTTTTTATACGCGGCATTTTGGGCGTCGCTGTTTTGCCGTGTGAATCATGACATGTCGTGCATTCGACAACCGCAGTTTCGGCGGTTGCCCCAAAAATAGGCACCCTCCCATACTTCCCGGAAATAAAAAATTGCTTTTTTTCTTCAACAACGACGTGATTGATCTTGGCTGAGTCAAAATCCAGAGGAGAAAATTTTATCGGGTGGTTGGCCATTTTCCGGACCTCGCTTTTAAGTCTGAAAGTGGGAAGAATCGATACAGTGCCTCTATGACAGGACTCACAGAGCCGTGAAAGATCGGCGTTGTTAAGCGCTGCTGATTCAGCGTCGGGGCTGGAAGAAATATGGCAGATGCTGCACCGGCTCGCGGGCCAGTCGTGGACTTCGCTAAAGCTGACATTAAGCCTTCCCTCGGGCTGAATGTCTGATACCTCTGCGCTTTGAAGATATGAAACATTGAATAAACCCGAAAAAATAAATAGACCCATATAAATCAAAAGCCTGTTCATCTGCTCCCCTCCGTTTAATAATCCCTTTGATAAAATAATATCATATTTCATCGCCCATATCTTTTCTTTATCACCCGGATTGCAGGGCTGTGACGATATTCATGCGGGCGGCCCTGGCTGCCGGAAGCACGCCCCCTATAAGCCCCATGACAAGAGAGAAAGCAAGCGCCTTGTATACGATCTCAAAGGAGAGGGTGAAGTTGAAAGCGAGTTCCGAGAAGGTCTGGAAGTTCATGGTGGAAATAGTCAGGAACTGCAGGAAAGAAGAAAAAAACAGTCCGGCACAGCCGCCGGCAAAACTCAGCAGCAGAGATTCAATTATGAACGATATGAGAATATCTCTTCTGTTAAAGCCCAGGGCGCGCAATGTCCCTATTTCCCCTGTGCGGTTCGCGACTGCGGAATACATGGTGATCATTGCGCCGATGATTGCCCCCAGAGAAAATATTATGGTCAGGGACATGCCGAGGATGCGGAGGAATTTCGCCATCATCTCGGACTGTTCGGCATAGTAGCGGTTTTCTCGCTTTGCTTCAATAGTAAGCCGCGGATCGCCCTCAAGGCGCGCTTTTAATTTCTCAAATTCGGATGAAGCGCGGAGTTTGAATATAATTGACGAATATACGGGACGCCGGAAAGCATGCATCATCTGGTCGGCATCGCCCCATATCTCGGAATTGAATCCCGTATTCCCGGCGTCAAAAACCCCTACCACTGTCCAGTCTCTCATGCCGAACCGCAGGGTTTCCCCGAGCCCTCCGCCTTTGAATCTCTTGGCGATGCTCTGCCCTGCGATTATTTCCGATGAACCGGCACGGGGCAAACGCCCTTCAACGAGCTTAACCTGAGGGCGCAGGAGGAGGGAATTTCCTGATGTCCCCCGTATCGTTACATTTGACTGTTTGCCGGTCTCCCGTTTGGGAAGCATGATAAGCACGACCAGCTCTTTTGCCAAAAGCCCCTCGCCATTTTCTCCGATAAATATTTCAGGCTGGGTTTCAATGATTGAAGACTGAATACGCTCGATCCCGCTCTGCACTTCAGATGCGGAGCCTTTCCGGATTATTACAACATTATCATAGGAGCCTGTCTCGACAAGCGCCTTTTGCAGCCCTTCCGCAAGCATCAGGATTGACGCAAACACAAACACGACAAGGGCAATGCCTGAAGCGGTCAGGACTGTAGTCAACTTCCGGGTGCGGAGATTACGGATGCTGTATGAAAGCGGTATCTTCAATTTATAAACTCCCCTCTCATCCTATCCTCCTCAACCCGTCCGCTATGCGTATGGTGACTGCCCGGTACGTCGGTATGATCGCTGCTGTTATGCCGATCACGACTGATGCCGCGGCATCCAGATAAATCGTATTGCCCGATACGATGAATATCGGGAAAAACTGGCTCATCTCATTGCCGAAGGCCTTTGCAGCGGGAAAGGTCAGGATGGCCCCGATTATGCAGCCGGTTGCGGAGATGAACAGGGACTCGCCGAATATCAATACCGCAATGTACATGCCCCCGAAGCCGAGGGTCTTGAATACCGCATATTCACCGATCCTCTCCCTTGATGACATTGCCATCGTATTCGCCATCACGGCCATGATGATGATGACCACCACAAAAGAAACGAGCTGGATGGCAATGACGATTGCTTCGCTCATGGAGATAAAGCTCATCTGAAAAGCCTTCTCAGTCTCGGTGAGGGTTTCCGCAAGAGAGTTTTTAAAGGTCTTGTCTATGGCTGCGGTCACGTTGGATGCGATGTTCGGGTTTTTTACCCCGATCATGTAAAAGCCGACCTGGTCTGCCCGGCCGGGGTTCGTCTTTTTAACCGTTTCATTGAGATAATTCCAGTGAAAAAAGAACTGCGTTTCATCAACGCTTTTGGTCCTTCCTTTATAAATGCCCCTCAGTACAAACTCCCACTCCCCGGGGAATATGGTGCCTTTTAATATCACGGCATCGCCGGGTTTCCAGTTGTATTTTTCTGCAAGCTTTCTTCCGGCTGCAAACCCCTTCCGGTCGCGCAGAAGCGCGGCCAGCTGGTCCGGCTGAAAGACGTATTCGGGATACAATTCAAGATAGCTTTTAGGCTCAACGGCAAAATTGGGAAAGAAGTTTTTTTCATCAATATAAATGCCGCCGAACCAGTTTCCATAAGAAACTATGCTAACGCCCTCGATCTGGCGGATCTTTTCTTTGTAAGAGAATGGAAGCGGGAAAATGAGTGAAATGGCATTTCTGCTCACAAGTCTGTTTGCCGCAGAGGCCTCCACGCCTGCATACCACGCGTCTACTACCGTCCTCAAAAGACCGAAGGCAAGTATGGCGATGCTGATTCCCGCAATGGTAAGGAAAGTGCGCAGCCTGTGACGGAAGGCGTTTTTAAATATTAGCTTGAGGATCTGCATTCAACACACCCTTATCGAGATGCCTGATGATATGAGCTTTTTGGGCAGCCCGCGGATCGTGAGTCACCATGATGATCGTCTTTCCCAGTTCGTGGACAAGCCGCTCCATAAGCTCCAGTATCTCCTCAGCCGAAACCCTGTCGAGGTCGCCGGTCGGCTCATCCGCAACGATTATGGCAGGGTCGGTGACAATGGCCCGGGCTATGGCAACGCGCTGCTGCTGCCCGCCTGACAGTTCCCCGGGATAGTGTTCGAGGCGGTCGGAGAGATTGACGACTCCCAGCGCGGTTTCAACGTGTTCCTTTTTTTCCTTTTTCGAAAGTCCCGACAACAGCAGGGGAAGCTCAACGTTCTCAAAAGCCGTGAGCACAGGGATCAAATTATAAAACTGGAATATAAAGCCTACGTTGGCCGCGCGCCATCCGGCAAGTTCAGTTTCCGAGAGGGCGGCTATGTCAATGCCTGCAACATTGATCACGCCGCTGTCCGCCTTATCGATGCCGGCAATCAGGTTCAGCAATGTGCTTTTGCCGGAACCCGACGGCCCCATCAGTGCGAGGAATTCACCTCCCTTGATATCAAGCGTTATGTCATTAAGGACCGGAATGTTCTGGCTGCCCCTCTGGTAGGACTTGCAGATATTGCGTAGTTCAACGATGGGTCTTTTGCCGTTCATGTCCCTTACTGTTCAGCTATTTTTACGCGGTCTTTGTCTTTCAATTTTACGGACGGCTTCAGCACGACCCTGTCCCCTGCGTTTAATCCGGCCGCCACCTCAACCATATCACCGAGCGTATCTCCTGCAGTTATCCCCTTTTCAATCACGCGGTCATCTTTTATCAGGAAGACCGTTTTGCGACCATCCCGGTCCATGACCGCGGCAGGATTGATGACCGTACGCGGGTCCTGTTCTCCAGGCTTGACCTGCCGTGAGAGAAAGGCGACTTTGGCGCTCATCTCTGGTAATATGCGGTCGTCCTTATCGATAAACCGGACCTTGACCAGGACTGTGGCCTTTGATCTGTCGGCAGTAGGCACGATCATGTGCAATTCACCGCGAAAGCGCAAGTCCGGGAAGGCATCAAGCTGTATCTCGCAGGGTTGTCCCACTGACACGTTATGAAGTCCGGACTCTGAGACATCGGCCTCAACCTGCAGAGAATCCATATCGGCGATGGTCACCACTGCGGACTTTGCATTTGCGGCAGCGCCTATGGGGGTAACGATATCACCGGCGTCCGCGTTCTTTGTCAGCACCACTGCATCAAAGGGCGCGCGCACAAGGGTATATTCCAAGGCGACCTGAGCGCTCTTGAGAGCAGCGTCCTGCCCCCTGACAGCCGCTTCCGCCGCGTCAACCGAGGCAGATGCCTTCTTGTATCGCGCTTCGGAAGATTCAAAAGCGCTTTGGGAGATAAGACCTTCAGCCATAAGTTCTTTGCTGCGGTTATATGATAATTCAGCGTCATGGAGTTCGGCCTGCGCCTGCTTCAGGTTAAACCTCGCTGCATTGAGGTTGGCCGAGGCCTGGTCGACAGCGGCCAGGGTATCATCATTTTCAAGGCGCGCAAGGACCTGACCTTTTTTAATTTTACTCCCCTCTTCGACCAGCATCGACACCAGACGTCCGGTGACCTTGGAGGCGACCGCTGCCTTGCGCTGCGCGACAACATACCCGCTGGCGTTCAGGGTCGTAAAGGTCTGGGAAGGATACATAAGGGAAACGCTTGTGACCTCCACTGTTTCAGCGGGAGCGATGAAACCTGTCAGATAGAGTCCCGCAACAAGGGCCATAAGCAGGAGCGCGAATATCCAGTAAAGCGGTTTCCTGCGTCTCGACGGAGATATGACTGCCTGTGATTTATCTATCCTTAATCTGGAAAGGTCTTCATTCGCCATATGTTCTCACCCTGTTAATATTGTGCAGGTAGCCGTGTAATATGAAATGATGCCTGCATATATATTACGATATTTTCGGGGAAGATAATACTGAAATACTGAGAAGATTCTATTATAAGAGATTGAAACTATCCCAGGGAAGGTCGGTAATTTCCATTCCTATCCTGTGCCTGACATTCTGCGGCGGTATTTTAGTCGTCCACATTATTTTGCATTTCAGGATTACCACCACTCCCGTATGGGACTGGAATTTTAATTCAACGGCTTCGTCAGGCAGGAAATCAATCCCGGAGCCAAGCTCATCCGTTAATATATTTACTCCTGATGCTGAAATATTTTCCACGATGCCGGTGCAGGCATGATCGCCGTAAATAATTTCAGTTTTAAATCCGGCCTTGATCCTTTCCGAATATCTTCTGTCCATCTATCTGTATCCCCAGTCCCTTCTCAGGCATTTTCATGACATGCTCAACCTGTCTAAAGGAGTATAACAAATGTTACTGAATAGTCAAAGAGGGTGAAGCAGAAAGTTTGCCTCCGGACAAACCAACAGCAGGACGGGGCCGCAGCAATGACTGAAAAGGTCCTGAAGTTATGCCTCCGCGCTTTTTCCAACTGCTGCCGGCAAATCAATTATAATTCTCGTAAACTCTCCCTCCCGGCTTTCTATTTTAAATGAGCCCTGATGGTCCATGACAATCCCGTGGCTGATGCTTAATCCAAGCCCTGTGCCCTCGCCTTCGGGCTTGGTGGAGAAAAAAGGATCGGTGATCTTGCCCTGAATTTCCCGGGGGATGCCCGTGCCGTTGTCATAGAAAATTATCCTCACGTAGTGACCGCCGCCTTTAATTATCTTTTTCCCCGATATTCCTATGATTTTGTCATTATGGTCCTGCGGATACTTCTCAAGCAGCGCATAGCGGGAGTTATTTATCATATTCAACATCACCTGCTCGATCTGCTGCTTGTTCGCAAAGATCCTCGGCAAGTCGTGAGGTACGTCTATGTTTATTTTTATGCCCTTTTTTTTCAGTTGTATTTCCGTAAGGGCGAGAGAGTCGTCCAGTATCTCTTCCACGTACACCGGGGCCTTCGCCCCCTTGTTGTCCCTGGAGAACGACAAAAGACTGCTGACGATGCCCGCAATGCGGTCGCTCTCCTTTATGATCCGGCCCGCGATATCTTTCTCCATGTTTTCCTGTCCGCTCCTGTTCAAAAGTATCTGGGCGTAATTGATGATGCCGTTTATGGGGTTGTTTATCTCGTGGGCCACGCCCGCGGCCAGCTTTCCTATTGAGGCCAGATGGTCGGCGCGCATCAATTCCCCGTAAAGAACGATATTGTCCGTTACATCAATAAGGCTGAGGACAAGCCCCGATACCCTGCCGGCAATATCAATGACAGGTTTCAGGCTCCAGTCCCAGAAAGTCGTGCCCCGCTCCGGGCTCTGGACATACTCGAAGGGCTTGGCCCGGGTGAAGTAAGGCTTCCCTGTCATCACGACATTCCGGAATATATTTTCATTCTCCGTGTTCGGAAACAGATCGAAGTGGTTTTTCCCGATGAAAAACGCGGGGTCTTTCCCGTCCGCTTCGGCATACGTGCTGTTGACCTTGATGAAATTAAAATCCCTGTCCATATACGCTATCAGGACATGGACATTGGAGAAAACGTTCTCCAGCAACTCGTTCGCGCTCCGCAGGGATTCGTTGCTTCTTTGCAGTTCCTTCGTGCGGTCTTCCACCAGTTCCATAAGATATTTGCGGTGTCTCAGCAGCTCAATTTCCACCCTCTTTTGTTCTGTGATGTCCTGGGCGGAACCGAGGACCTGCCGGGGAAGCCCGTCTTCCGTCCTTGTGAATATGACATTCCTGAAGCTAAACCAGCGCCATTCGCCGTTTGCATGTTTAACGCGCAAATCCATATTGATGATATCGCTGTCCTTTGCCTTAAGAAACTGTTCGGAGTATCTATCGAGATTAGTCAAATCGTCATGATGTACAAGCTCCCGGTACAAATTGATTCCCATCTTCTGAATAGCGTCCTCACTGTGGCCGAGTACGATATTGAGCTGCTGATTTACATATGAAAGACGATGCTCATTGATGTCAAGGACGTAGAGAATGTTCGGAGTGGCTTCTGTAATGCGCTGTATAAAATGCTGCTTCTCCTGGAGTTCGGACTCTACCCTCTTTCGTTCAATGGCATACCGTATTGAGCGGACCAGGAGCTCGCTGTCTATCTTGCCCTTGACGAGGTAATCCTGGACCCCGAGATGGAGGCAGGAAATCGCAGTATTTTCATCATCAAGCCCGGTCAGCATTATGATGGGCAGCTTCGGCGCCAGATTTTTTATTACAGGGACAGAATCAAGTCCGCTTATGTCAGGCAGGCCGATATCCAGCAGGATTACGTCAGGAGCGTTTTCAGACAGTGCAACGAGTCCATCTGTGAGGGTATTGGAATGTTTCAGTACATACTGAATGGACCCCGCGTCATCAAGCAGCGCCCTTATCAGCCTTGCGTCACCGGGGTTGTCCTCGACAAGCAAGACCTTAATCTGGCTGACCTTTACGTTCATGGGTCCACAATCTCCTGGGCGGCATTTAGAGTTCATATAATAAACAACTTAAATGAAAAATGCATAAAAAAATATGAATAATGCTGAAGCTGAATCAGTGAGTCATAAATATAATACATTCATCCGCGGGCAGGGGCCTGCTGAGGTAATTCCCCTGCATCTGATCGCAGCGGACTGAGCGCAGGTAGGACAACTGGTCTTCGGTTTCAACCCCCCCGGCCACCACCTCCAGGTCCAAATGGTGGGCCATGGTGATGACCGCGTGGACAACGGATTTGTAATCCGGGTTGGCTGACAGGCCGTCGATATAGGATTTATCTATCTTCAATATCCGGACAGGCCATTTTTTTAAATAATGAACAGGCGTGCGTCCCTTCCCGAAGTTGTCGAGGGCAATCCTGATTCCCATCCCGGCAAGGTCGGTCAGGTTGGGCAATGAAAAATCTTTTTCAGTTATGGCAGTGCATTCGGATATCTCAATCCCCAGGAAAGAAGGGGCCAGGCCGGTCTCCCTCAATATCCGGGAGACGCTGTCAGCAAGATGCGGACGTTGAATATGGCGGGAAGAAAGGTTGACTGCCACGCTTAAGGCAGGATGTCCCGCGCCCTGCCATGCCCTGGTTTGACGACAGGCCTCCCTAAGGACCCATTCATCTATAGCCGATATCAATTCCGCTTCCTCGGCCTGCGGCAGGAAATCCGACGGCTGCAGCAGCCCGCGCTCCGGGTGACGCCAGCGCACAAGGGCCTCGACGCAGGATATATTCTTTGACAGCATATTGATCTGCGGCTGATAGTGGAGCTCTAACTCCCCCCTTTCAAGGGACCCACGAAGCAGATATTCAAGCTTTGCCCGGTCAAGGGACTCTTCATTCATGGAACTTTTGTAGAACCGGTAAGCGTTCCTGCCCTCCTCCTTTGCCTTGTACATGGCCAGGTCCGCATTGCGAAGCAGTGTTTCCGCGTCTGCGCCGTCTGCGGGATACAGACTTATGCCGACACTGGTCGTGCACTGAAGCGTGCGGCCGTCGATAACGAACGGTTTCCGGAATGAAGAGGTGATCTTCCCGGCGATGAGGGCCGCGTCCCTTTCATGCGGGGTCTTATACAGCAGGACAACAAACTCATCCCCCCCGATACGGGCCACGGTGTCAGTTTCACGCAGGCATGCCTTCAGGCGGTAGGCGACTTCCCTGAGCACACAGTCGCCCGCCTCATGACCGAGGGTGTCATTGATTTCCTTGAATTTGTCCAGGTCCAGGCACAGCACGGCTGCCATGTGCACTTCCCTCGATGCCTGGGTCAGGGCGTGCCTTATGCGGTCCGTCAGGAGTCTCCTGTTCGGCAGGCTGGTCAATGTATCATGATATGCATAATGCCTGATGGTGTCTTCCATGTATTTGCGTCCCGTGATGTCCTGGGCAGTCCCGAGTATCTGACGGGGCCGTCCATCGGGGTCCCTGGTAAACACGACGTCATGGGTATTCAGCCAGCGCCACTGCCCGCCCGCGTGTTTTATGCGTAATTCGGTTTCGATTACAATTCCTTCCCCGGCGGATTCATAGCGTTTCATCAACTCCGGCAAATGAAAAAGGTCATCCGGGTGCAAAAGCCTTTCATATTGCCCCGGCCCCATCATTTCGATATCTTCAATACCGTAGCCCAGCACGTCCCTGAGTGTGTGATTAACGTAGACGATCCGTCTATCGATCAGGTCGAAGACATAAATGATATTAGGCGCCGCCTCTGTGACCCTCTGAATAAACTGCCTGCTGCTCCAGAGGTCCTCTTCTACATGCCGGCGTTCAATAGCGTACCTGATCGACCGCAAAAGAGACCTGCTGTCTATCCGCCCTTTGACCAGGTAATCCTGGGCGCCCATCCTGAGGGCGGCTATAGCCGTTTCCTCGTCATCAAGGCCCGTCATCATCACAACCGGGGTGTCCGGGGCCTTGTTCGTAATTTCAATAATCGAATCCAGCCCGTTAACATCCGGAAGCCCGATGTCAAGCAGGACCACGTCAAAAGCGCTTTTCTCCAGGTGTTCAATCCCCCCGTACAGGGAAGCTGCGTGCTCAAGTGAAAAGAGCAATGATCCGGTTTCGGCAAGCATTACCTCTATCAGTGTTGCGTCTCCGGGATTGTCTTCAATAAGAAGGATATTTGTTTTTTTTGTAGTCATTTTTATAAGATCATATCACTTCCTCGGCAGCTTGACTATAGTGAACCAGAAATCTTCAATCGCGTGAACGACTTTTACAAACTGTTCGAGGTTGACAGGCTTTGTCACGAAGCAGTTCGCGTGGAGACTGTAACTTTTCAGAATGTCCTCCTCTGCCGATGAGGTTGTGACGATTACCACCGGGATATGCTTTAGTTCCGGATCATTCTTAATTTCCTCAAGCACCTCCCGGCCGTCTTTCCCCGGAAGATTAAGGTCGAGCATGATAAGGTCCGGGGCCGGAGCTCCGGAATAGTTCTCCTGCCGGCGCAGAAAGGACATCGCCTCTTCCCCGTCATATACAACGTTAAGGTTGTTGCGTACCTTCGCGTCCTTCAGCGCCTCCTGCATGAGACGCACGTCCCCGGGATTGTCTTCTACGAGCAGCACTTCGATCGGCCTGCCTGTGTGTGTGTTCATTTTTTGTTTTACCTTTCTCTGTTTCATGTTCCCCTCCTTAGTCAAGGAGGGGTCAGGGGTGGTTTGTGTATCAATTACCACCCCGGCCTTCGGCCACCCCTCCTAAAGTAGGAGGGGAGCTTATTGGGTTTGCCGGTATCGTAAAATAAAATGACGCCCCTTTCCCCAATTCAGACTCGACCCATATGCGTCCATTGTGCCGTTCTATAATTTTTTTACAGATCGCAAGGCCAATCCCGGTGCCGCGGTATTCTTCCTTTGAATGGAGTCTCTTGAATATGTGGAATATCCGGCCGAAATATTTCGGGTCGATGCCGATGCCGTTGTCCTGGACGCAGATTACCCATTCATCGTCCTTCATCTCCGCTGATACGTTGATGCGCGGCGGCCCTGCATTACTGAACTTCATCGCGTTGCCCAGCAGGTTCTGAAAGACCTGGACCATCTGCACTTCATCCGCATACACAATAGGAAGGCTTTCATGTATTATCTCGGCGCAAGTATGGTCGATCTCTACTTTGAGATTGATGATCGCCTTGTCGAGAGCGGATTTCAGATCGATCAATTTAAAAGGTTCACCCTTCATACCCACGCGCGAATATGCCAGCAGGTCATTCAGCAGTCTCTGCATATGGGCGGCCCCGTTTACGGCATAGCCGATAAACTCGTCCGCGTCTTCGTCAAGCCTGCCTTTATAGCGGTGGCCGAGAAGCTGTACGAAGCTTGAGACCATGCGCAGGGGCTCCTGCAGATCATGCGAGGCGATGTAGGCAAACTGCTCAAGTTCCTTGTTGGACCTCATAAGCTCATGAAGCAGCCGTTCGCGATCCTCTTCCAGCTTCTTGCGTTCGGTGATGTCGTGCACCATCCCGACAGACCGGATGATCCGTCCGGAGTCGTCACGGATGTGATCGCATTTTTCATGGACTATCCGCACCTCACCGGCCGCTTTTCTAACAACCCGGTGCTCGATTTCGTAGGAGTCCCTTCCCTCACGCAGCGAGCCGGAATATGCTTCGTTCACCGCTGTCCGATCATCAGGGTGGCCCGCTTCAATGAATGCCTCATAAGTTGCGCCGAATTCCTGCGGCTGGAGGCCGAATATCCGGTAAACCTCATCAGACCAGTACAGCCGGTTGTTTACGAGATCAAGCTCCCAGCTGCCGAGATGGGCGATCTCCTGCGACCTGTTCAGGCGCTGTTCACTCTCCCGCAGCGCTTCCTGATGCTGCCTCGATTCGTCCAGGGCCATTTTGAGTTTTGTGGTACGGTCCTCTACCCGTCGTTCCAGCTCTTCATACGAACGTCTAAGCGCTTCCTCAGCCTGCCTTTTTTCACGGCGCACATCAGCATCACGGATCTCTCGGTCCACGGCAGGGACCAGCCTCGCCAGTTTGCCTTTTATAATATAATCGTGCGCCCCGGCCTTCATAGCACCAACTGCGATGTCCTCGCCGATGTTGCCTGATACGACAATGAAAGGCAGGTCCTGCCCGCTTTCCTTAAGAAGGCTTAATGCCGCAAGCCCGCTGAACCCCGGAAGTACGTAATCTGAGATGACAATGTCCCACTTCCCTTTTTCAAGCGCAGCCTTCATCGCCTCAGGAGTTTCAACTCGTTCGGATACAGGCTCATAACCACCCTTCCTCAGCTCACGGAGCAGTAGAATGGCATCGTCTTCAGAGTCTTCTACGATCAATATGTTAAGAGGTTTTGTCATGCTTAATTATAAGTCTTATAGGTCCTATTGGACTTATTCTTTACGGTCCCTCATTCAGCACCAGCCAATAAAGCCCCAGCTGGCGCACGGCTTCTGCAAACTGATTAAAGTCCACAGGCTTGCGGATGTAGCTGTTTGCGCCAAGCTTGTAGCTCTCGATCCGGTCTTTGTCCTCACTCGACGTGGTGAGAACGACAACGGGCATGAGTTTCGTTCTATTGTCCGCACGTACGCGCTGCAATACTTGCAGCCCGTCCATCTTCGGCATCTTCAGGTCGAGCAGGACCACCTGCGGCAGTTCGCCTGTGTCGCGCCCGGCGAACTTGCCCGTG
Organism: Thermodesulfovibrionia bacterium; assembly: GCA_020053105.1. Classification (GTDB taxonomy): domain Bacteria; phylum Nitrospirota; class Thermodesulfovibrionia; order UBA6902; family UBA6902; genus UBA6902. Next base: position 46,282 of record JAGVNU010000062.1, on the reverse strand, counting down.
CCGAAAAGGTAGTCCAGAGCCTCGACACCGTCTTCCACCACAACTACCTCGTTAAGGATATTGCTTTTTTTAAGCGCCCGCAGAGTCAGCTTGACATCGTCGGGGTTGTCTTCCGCTAAAAGAATTATCTTGTTTTTCATTTTGTTCTCCTTAAAAGACTATTTTACCGTGTCCCGGTGGTTTTATTAGATGGGATTCATTCGATTCTTTATTAATTCCGGATTTCTTTTTCCGTGTATCACAGCCAGAATGACTATTCCGGCTTCCTCTGCAAGGTAGATTATTTTGTATGGGAATTTCTTTACGAGACACTTTCTCGCGCCTTTGTATTCCGGCGGATTACTCTCAGGATTTCTCTCTATGTATCTCAATCCGGCCTCAACCTGTAAAAGAAAATCATGTCCCAAGCCAGGTCTTTTATCCTCATACCATGAAAATGCATATTTTAAATCAATTTCGGCCTCGGGCCTGATTAAAACACGATATTTCATTATTTGCTTACTATTCTTTTAAAAACATCCGTCCAGGGAGAGCCGAAATCAGGATTCTTGTGATAAGCATCAAGCCGCTGGTCAATTATTTTTTTCTCTTCCCTGCTCAATTCAATAGTGTCTGCCTTTGCAGCAATCGTGTCCCAAATATCCTCTACCAGCTGGATTCTCTCAGGAATCGATAATTCAAGGGTATCTGTAGCCGATATTTTTCTCATAACTCATACCTCCATGCGCCTTTATTTAATTATATTTTACCATCCAAGAAACTACAAACTTGAGACCCGAAATTCTTACAAAGTAAAATAAACCGTCGTCCCCTTCCCCACCTCCGCCTCGATCCACACGTTTCCGCCGTGGCGGTTGATGATGCGCTTGACCGTGGCAAGGCCGATGCCCGTGCCGGGGAATTCATTCATGGAATGAAGCCTCTGAAAGGGGCTGAATACCTTGCCGGCATACAACATGTCAAAGCCTGCGCCGTTATCTTTGACAAAATAAACATCCTTTCCTGCCACCACTTGCTCCCCTCCTAAATTAGGAGGGGAATTAAAGGGGTGGTACATACCGAATTCTATCAAGGTTTGCGGGTTTTTCCCGGTAAACTTCCATGCATTGCCGAGAAGGTTCTCCAGCACGATAGTCAGCAGATGCTCGTCTCCACGCGCGGCAAGGCCTTCGGCGATGATGAACTCCGCCTGCCGTTCAGGCTGCGATTGCCTGAGCATGTCCGCAATCTTTCCGGCAAGCCCGCTCAGGTTTACCTCTTCGCGTTTCATCTCCGACCTTGACACACGGGACAGGTTTAACAGATCGTCAATTAGCCTGCCCATTTTCTGCGTGGCGGCGAGTATCCGCTCAAGGGAATCCCTGCCTTCCGCATCGAGTTTGTCCGCATAGTCTTCAACCAGCGCCTGGCTGAACCCGGCAACGCTCCTGAGGGGCGCGCGCAGGTCATGGGACACTGAATAGCTGAAGGCCTCAAGCTCCCTGTTGGCTGCTTCAAGCTGAAACAGATGATGTTTCAGCTCTTCGTTAAGGGAACTGATTTTTCCCTCAGCACGCTTACGCTCGGTGATCTCACTGTTTAATTCATCACGTGAGGCGGTGATCTTCTTTAAATCCCCGGTCATCTTGTCGAAGGCCCTTGAAAGCTGGCCTATTTCATCCTTCAGATTGGTCCCGATTTTATAGTCTAAATTCCCGCTTCCTATGATCTCAGCGCCTTTAGAGAGATTTTTAATGGGCGCTGAAATAGACTGGGCGATTGATACTGCCACTATGCTGCACAGGAGAAAAATAATAATCAGAATGATAATCACCAGACGCCTCAAATTAATGACATCGGCAAAAGCTTCCTCAGTATCAATCTTGGCCACCATCCCCCAGTCCAAAGAAGGTAAATACCTCCAGGCCGCAATAACTTCCTTCCCGCGGTAATCAATCAACTGTCCCGCCCCTTTTCTTCCATGCACAGCCTCCTGGATCGGGCCGCCAAGCTCTCCTCCCACACTTATACTTTTCTTAAGGGCCGCTTCAGGGTCATGTCTTAATGGATTTAAAAATACCACTTCGACTCCTTTTTTCTTTCCCAGCAGCACCTCACCGGTATCGCCCAGGCCGGTCGCATCCTGGATAATTTTATAAATGGAGCGCATGTCTACTTCAAAAGCGATGCGGCCTATAAAGACGCCTTTAAAATCAAAGGCCGGAGCGGTAATCAGCATTACGGGCGTGTTGTCCTGTGCTTTATCGAAAAAGACATCTGCAAAATAAATCTTGTCTTTACCTTCCGTAAAATTAAAGGCCGTCTGGTGCGGTTCACGAAGCGGGTGCATAAAATCCGTCAGGTTATGCCTGGGATTGCTTGTGTAAACGACTTCACCGCCGGTACTCACCAGCATAATGTCGGAAAGGAGTAAAACCGATTCCATACGCTTCAGTTGCGCATCGAGCATTTTCCGGGCGGAAAGAAACTCCGGGGAGTCCGGGGCCTTGGCAAGGCGGGTGAGCACAGGAAGATTCTGTTTGATGTTGTAATAGCCCTGGGCGATTTCTATATTTGCCTTTAATCCTGCAAAGTATGCCTCTAATTTGTCCGCCTTAAAAGAGGCGATATCCTGCAGGTTTGAAAGGTGGATGGTCTCAAGTGATTTTTTATAATTAGTGAATGTCAGGACTCCGACAAAAAGTGAAGGGACCAGGACAAAGACCAGGAACGCGATAGTAAGTTTTAATCGTATAGACATAGCAATTCAAAAACCTGATTCTTCATTTCAGCGTAAAATAAAACGACGCCCCCTTTTCCGGGACGCTTTCCGCCCATATCTTTCCGCCGTGCTTGCTGATGATTTTGTAAACAGTGGCCAGGCCTATCCCTATGCCGGGGAATTCGGCCTCTGAATGGAGCCGTTTAAACGGCTCAAAGAGTTTATCGGCGTAATCCATATCAAACCCCGCGCCGTCGTCACGCACAAAGTAAATAGGTCCTATAAGACCTATATGACTTATTTCTTCTTTCGTCATCCCGAATTCTATCCTTGCCTGTTCATGCCCGCCGGTGAATTTCCATGCGTTGTCCATGAGGTTCTCCATCACCACCCTGAGCATGTCAATATCTCCCCGCACCTTAATGCCTTTGGCTATGACGCTTTCCACCAGGCGCTCCGGGTATTTTTTGCCCAGCTCATATGCGGCCACTTCCGCAAGGTCGCTGAGGTTCACTGCCCTCTCCATAAGCTCTCCCCTGGTCAGACGGGCCATGCTCAGCATGGCGTCAATGAGCTGGGACATGCGGCGGCTTGCGGAGACCACCCTGTTGAAATAGTCTTTGGCGGTCTGGTCAAGTGACACAGCGAAGTCTTCTATGATCGCGGTAGTAAAGCCCTCTATCGTACGCAGAGGCGCCCTGAGGTCGTTGGACACGGCGTAAGAAAACGCATCAAGTTCTCTGTTGGCCAAGGCAAGCTCTTCGCCCACCTCCTCAGCCCGTCGCCGGGCAACAAGTGCGTCTTCCATCATATTAAGGGCAGCACGGCGGGAATCAAGCAGCATAGTGTTAGCGGCCTGAAGCTCGGCGGTGCGCTCGGCCACTCGCTGCTCAAGGGTCTCGTTGAGTTCCCTGAGTTCTTTGGTACGTTGCTGAACGCGTATCTCCAGTTCGTCATGGGCTTTACGCAGCGCTTCATCGGCATGTTTACGTTCTGTGATGTCCTGGACAGTGCCGACTAAACTCGTCGCTGTCCGTTTGTCCCCTTCGCCTGCAAACGACGCGATGCCGTGCGCCTCGATCCAGCGCATTGCCCCATCAGGACGGTTAATGCGGTACTCCGCTGCAAATGGCCGGGGAGCGACCGGGTCCAGGGACGCCTCTACCTTGGACCAGAGACCGGGCAGGTCTTCAGGGTGGATGATATGGGTCAGGATTTCGTCGTTGGGCCGGGTGTGGCCTGCGACGCCGAAGATCTTCTTGTAGCCGTCGTCCCACGAGGAGATCCTCGTAATCGGGTCATAGTGCCACCAACCCATGTTGGACACATCCAGCGAAAGCTGCAGATGTCGGGCAAGTTTCTTAACTTCCTCCTCAGTCTGCTTGCGCTCCGCGATCTCGTTTCTAAGGTAGTTGTCAGAGCCGCGCAATTTGACAGCCATTTCATTAAACGCATCCGAGAGTTCGGCAAACTCGTCATCGCCTTTGATATCGATCCTGTAATCGAGGGCGCCACCTCCGATGACCGATACGCCGTCGCGGAGCCGAAAGATGCGGTCGGTGATTATTCGTCCCATAGTCCATGAATGGACTATCACGGCCCCTAACAGTACCAGGAATAAGCAGGCGATACCTACTCCCGCCTGCCAGATGATTGAAGCGCGTTCCTTACCGCTTGAAGCCAGCAATTCACGCCCATACAGGGCCTCATCGTAGACCTTCCTGTTCCACTGACTGAGCAGTCTGTCTTCGACCTCCTGTGAGATGACGGCAGCCTCTGGATTTGATTTCGTTTTCTCCCGGTTTTCGACAATGGCTGTGAAGATTTTCCTGATTGACTCATTATTTTCGAGTAATACATCTATAGTCTTTTTGTCTTCGGCCGTATGGAAGTTTTCCGATGCAGTCTTCAGAATGCCGCTGATCTTTTCATACGCGGCAAACCACTGTATTTTTGCCCTCTCATTGTTATTCCGCAAATAATCGTTTCTGAGCGTGACCTTCTCAAACGAGTTTAGTACAATATCGCCGGCGACTTTAGCTGTATTGTTTGCCTGATTGATACGATGCAGGGTCAGAGATAACACAAGAATAATAATTAAAACCGTTATTAGCGAAACAATAGAGTTTATTCTCAGCCTTTTTTTGACCTGCATAGTTTCTTCCTTCTAACTCCCCTCCTTAGTTAAGGAGGGGCAGGGGTGGTTTGTTTTAGATACCACTAATCCTCGCTCCATAACTAACTTACCACCCCCGGCCTGCGGCCACCCCTCCTAACATAGGAGGGGAGCTATGGCAGTTTGTTATTCTCATCTTAATATTCTTACCGCTTCCGGTTTGACCGACTCCAGACCATCGAGGTATATAAAATCAAGATAATTGGAAACCTTCGTCCCTACTGTGAGACCAGTTTTTATCGCCCATTGTGATTCGTCTTCCAGTGCAAGAAGCAGCGACTGGTCGAGCGTCACGCTGAAGGTGACATCAGCCCACATATCGCGGAGTATGCCAATATCTATTCCACTGAAATCAGCCGTGATCTTTTGCGCCTCGTCCGGATGCTGCCTGACAAATTCCTCGGCCTTGATCAAAGCGCGGAGCATTTTTTTGACCCTCTCCGGATTTTTGCGGATGAATTCCTGTCTTGCGACAACATTAAAAGTAAACGTGTATATATCTTCGTTATAAAAAATAATGCCGAGGTCGCCGAGCTTTTCCTGCGCGTAGTTTAAATAGGGGGCAAATGCTGTAACGGCCTCAACGTCGCCATTAGCAAGGGCAGCAGGTATCTCATCCGCCTTCAGATCAATGACCTTTACGTCTTTCCTTAAAATGCCATGCGTAACCAGCATGGCGTCCATGAAAAAATCAGCAGTGGTCCCTAAAGTCACTCCCATCTTCTTTCCCTTCAGGTCAAGCGGGGTGAGAATACCCTTGTCCTTTCTTGCAACAATTGCGTTATTTTTTCTGGAAGTCTGGATCGTCGCGATTATTGATATTTTTTCCCCGTTCATGACAGCAAACATTACAGGCGTTTCGGCCACGGTCGCAAAATCCGCTTTCCCATTCAACACTTCATCGAGGGCCAGTTTTCCATAGGGATGCATGTGCGGGACCGCATCTAATCCTTCCTCACGATAGTATCCGCGTGACTGGGCGACTTCCGCAAGGACCGCGTCAGTCGTGGCAGAATAGGCGATCGTGACTTTTTCAGCAGGGACGGCGTGTTGCTGGTCCGTCTGTGTGCACGCAAAGAAACAGATGCATATTACCATCACCGTTAAGGTACCCGGAATACGTATCAGTAAACGTCTCTTCATCTGTCCTCCTTTTCGAAATCAAGCGGGAAGCGCGGCGGCAGGCCTGCCTGTGCGCACAGTTCGTTTATTTCTTTCTTCAATTCTATCATGCGGAGCTCCCGGCCGACTGCGGCGTTGTTAAAGCGCACCAGTTCCTCGTAGTTGGCGCTCAATTCCTCCGTGCGCTCGGCCACGCGCTGTTCCAAAGTCTCGTTGACCTTCCGCAGGCCATCTTCCGCCTGCTTACGTTCGGTAATGTCGATGCCCACCTCCATTATAAGGGGCGAGCCGTCCGTGTCGGTAAAGGGGAAGTCGAAGATGTCGTAGTTACGGCCGTCCGGGCCGGTCCATTCCCAATGATGCGGCGCATTGGTTTTCAGCACGGAATAAGTATCGCAAACCGTACAAGGCTCCGTGCGCCCGAATAAATACTCATAGCAGCGCATGCCGTGGGACTCGCCGAAGCGTTCGCGGAAAAACCTGTTGGCAAACGGCACATGGTAATCCGGGGTCAAGAGTATAACATAGACCGGCAGCATCTCCAGCACGTCATAGAACCTCTGTCTTTCGGTTTTTACTGCAGTATGGGCCTCGGTAAGTTCTTTGGTGCGCTCCTTAACACGCAGCTCCAGATCGTCATGGGCCTTGCGCAGCAAATCTTCGGCCCGTTTGCGTACGGTGATGTCGTGGGCAACATGGACAGAGCCGGTTATCTGTCCTTGTGCATCGAAAAATGGGGTGGTGGTAACCAGCAAGTCCATGCCGAGACATTCTTCATAGACATCCTGAATATGCTCACAACCGTCCTTCATTGTGCGTGTATGAGGGCAAAAACCAGGCGGGGCCGTTGTCCCATGCATGACTTCATAGCACGGCAGGCCGAAGCACTCCTCAGCCTTTCGTCCAAGACGCTTCGCCATAGACTCATTTACCCGTATGATCCTGTGATTATTGTCGAGTATTGCGATCATGTCCGGCACGCTGTCGAAGGTCCGCTCCCATTCTTCCTTTGCGCGGATGATCTTGTCTTCAGCGCGCTTGCGTTCGGTGATGTCATAGGCATAAATACGCGCGACATTGAACTGGGAACTAAGATAAATTGTCTCGCCGAATACCTTTCCCTTCAAATTAAGCTCGCGATAAAAGGTCGCTTCGGTTTTATTTTCAAGATTTTTCAGGATGCTTTCAATGTCCTGGGGCAGGAAGATCCTCAAATCGTCTTTTCCCATGTCAAGGCTGTCCAGCGCTTTTTCCGCCGCCGGATTAAAAAAGATAATTTTGCCGGAAGCATCCAGCTCGACGATAGGATTCGGATTCAGTTGTGGAAAAGAGGCGAGATGCCTTGTCCGCTCCTCCTCCCGTTTTAGATCGGTGACATCGGTATAAGTAATAATCACTCCCTCGATACGGTTGTCGGAAGTCCTGTAGGGGAGCGCTGTCCTGACATACCAGACCTCTTTGAGCAGGATTTCTTTTTTTACCGCGGCAAGATTGTCAAGTACGGTTTGCGCGTCCGCAATAAGCTCAGGCCCGAGTCCCTCCAGCGACATGTCGGCAATCGGCCGTCCCACGTCAGAGGGGATGAGCTTCAGGAGTTTTGACATGGCAGGCGTGAACCGTTTGACCCTGAACAAGTGATCAAGAAAGATGGTAGGAATATTTGTGCTTGCAAGAAAGTTGTTCAGGTCGTTGTTGGTCTCATCCTGCTCCTCTATCTTGCCCTGGAGCTGCGAATTAACGGTTATGAGTTCTTCATTCAGCGACTGCAGCTCTTCCCTTGAGGTCTCAAGCTCCTCGTTGGCTGCCTGCAATTCCTCGTTGGATGATTGAAGCTCTTCATTGAGGCTCTTCAGCTGCTCGATATGGCTCTGAAGGTCTGCGCGTGTTGCCGACAGCTCGCTTTCAAGCTGGCGGATTGCATTGACGTCAACATCGGCAGCCTCCATAGCTGAGGCTTCCTGTTCGGAAATTCCACCCTTCTCATGGAATACGATAAGGGACAGGTCCTCTTTCAATCTTGAAATGCGCAGAGTGACATGAATTTTCCCCTCGTCATCCCCGGGGATGCTCGCCCGGATCAAGACCGGCTTTGACTCCTGTGTCGTCCTGTAGATCGCCCCCCGGACCCTGCTTCGCAGGTTCTCGGAGAGAAGCTCAAGCAGGTTCTGTGTGGGCACGCCCCGGGGCTGGCAGAGGTATCTGTTAGTGGGGCCGTTATGGTAAATGATATCGTAATGCTGATTGATTGCAACTGCCGCCGGTGCGTATCCCTCAAGCAGGGACTCCTGGATGGCCCCGGTGACGGACTGCTGCTCCGTGACCGACGCCCGGACTGGAAGAGGCACAGGGCGTTCCGATGCAAAAGGAACGGGAAGCGGCACCCTTGCAGAAGTCGTTGACTCGAGCTTTTGATAGACACGGCATTTTTTATGGGCCAAAGACCTGAAGAACGCGCCGCTCCTGCCGACGGACTCCGCATTGCCTAAGAAAAGATAGCCGCCTTCCTTAAGCGCATAATGAAAAAGGGTGATGCATTTCTCCTGGGCCTGCGGTTCGAGATATATAAGCAGGTTACGGCAGATGACCAGGTCGAGCCGCGAAAACGGCGGGTCAGTGAGAAGGTCCTGTTTGGCGACCACCACGCGCTCGCGTATATCTTTGCCGATGATTACCGAAAGGCCGTCCTCGGAGCAAGTGAAATATCTCTTCATGTATTCCGGCGGCACGTCGGCAACAATGCTGCCGGGGTATTTGCCTTCACGCGCCTTATCAAGCGCCCGGTCGTTGACGTCCGTGGCAAAGACCTGTATCTCCCTCTTCCTCCCGGCAAGCTCAAACTCGTTGTGGAGCATCATGGCAATGGAATACGCCTCTTCCCCGGTTGCGCATGCGGGGGTCCAGACCCGGACCGGGATGTCATTATCTTCCGCTGCAAGCTTCCTTATCACGCCGAGGTTGAGGGCCTTCCATGCCAGCCTGTCACGGAAAAAAGACGTGACCCCTATCATGAAGTCGGCGGCAAGCGCGCCTGCTTCGGCGTCATTTTCCGCCACCATTTTTATGTAATCTTTCACCGACAAAACCCCGCGCAGGTACATGCGCCTTCTGATCCTGCGGTTGATTACATTCTGTTTATAATAATTAAAGCGGTACCCGGTCTTCTCAAATATCAGCCGGTAGAAAGTCTCGAAATTTTCCCATGTTATGACGCCTTCAGTGCTTACGGAGATTGCCCCGTGGAGCTTCAATATCTCCGAGGCGATTTCCTCAGGCTGAAGCACGCCGTCCGCCTTCCCTGTATCTATAGCGGAAAGAGACATCCCCGGAAACTCGGCAGTGGCCGGGTCCTGGACAAAAACCGTCCCGCCCGCATTCTTTATTTCGTGAATTCCCCGCGCCCCGTCCGTGCCCGCGCCTGAAAAGATGACAGCAATGGCCCGCTCCCCGGCATCTTCGGCAAGAGACGTAAAGAATTCGTCGATAGGCAAATGAACGCGCTCCCCGGAAAACGGCGCTGTATGAAGAATTCCTTTCTCAATCCTCAGCTCCACCCCCGGCGGACAGAGATAGAGTTTCCCGGGAAGTGCCTCCATTCCGTCGGATATCTCCCCTATATCGAGAGAAGGTCTTCCTGAACGGAGCAGGCCGGGAAGAAGGTTCCCGTGTTTATGGGAAAGGTGCTGGAGAAAGACGATTGCAAAACCGAAATCCTTCGGCAGCGCGTTCAGGAAGCATTGGATGGAGTTGAGACCTCCCGCCGAGGCCCCGATGGCTACGATGGGAAACGTTTTTCCCTGGTCAATTTGCTTGTCTGTCATAAACTTCCTTCTGAATTGAGGATATGGTAATTATTTTAAAATTTCAGGACAAGTTCTGTCATCCTGCCTGCCCGGCGTGCCGATATTTCTCTTTGGAAAAAAGGCTGAGGTCCAACCCCATGACAGCAGTGACAGACATGTATGAAGGACAGAAAATTGCCCCGGTGAAGACGAGTCCTGTAACTGCAAGCGCCTCCTCCTAAAATGGGAGGGGAGCTTTTGCATCAACTCCCCTCCTTAGTTAAGGACCAACAGTAGGTGCCTTAAGCAGGGGAGTAAGGGGTGGTCTGTTTTATTAAGTACCACTCCGCGCTTCAACTGACTCACCTGCTCATCGGCATCGTAAAACAAAACGCAGCGCCTTTCCCCAATTCCGACTCCACCCAAATACGCCCCCCGTGGCGCTCTACTATCTTTTTGCAGACCGCGAGGCCGATTCCCGTACCGGGGTATTTCTCCTTGGCATGCAAGCGCTGGAATATGAGGAATATCTTGTCGAAGAACTTCGGATCAATGCCGATGCCGTTATCGCTGACCCTGATGGACCATTCATTTCCCTTTAACTCGGAGGAAATGTGGATGCGTGAGGCTTCGCCGCCCCTGAACTTTATCGCATTGCCGATGAGGTTCTGAAATAACTGCACCATCTGCGTCTCGTCCGCATAAACACCCGGCAGGTTGCCGGAGGTTATTTCGGCGCGGCTTTCTCCAATCGGTTTTTTGAGATTGAACATCGCGCTCTTCAGAGTTGAGTTTAAATCGGTCAATTCAAAAGGCTTGCCCTTTGTGCCCACCCGCGAATACTGGAGCAGATCATTAAGCAGCGCCTTCATGTGGAATGCTCCGCTCAACGAATAGTCAATGAATTCACCGGCGTCTTTGTCGAGCTTGTCCCTGTAACGTTTATTGAGAAGATCCAGGTAGCTCGTTACCATGCGGAGCGGCTCCTGCATGTCGTGGGATGCGACGTAGGCGAATTGCTCCAGCTCCTTATTGGACACCTCAAGCTCCGTAATCAGCCGTTCACGGTCTTCCTCAATCTTCTTGCGCTCGGTGACATCCCGAAAAAAACCGATCAGTGTTGTCCTGCCCAAAAAAGAAGATCCTATATCGCAATATATAATGCCTCCGTCTTTTCTCAATACCGGGATTGCCCTGGTTTCCGTTTTCTTCCCTGCAGCCATTTCATTGAACTCATTCAGCACGTACGGCATGTCCTGGGCGGGATGAATATCTTTTACTCCAAGCTTCAGAATTTCCTCTTCGGAATATCCGGTCAATGCGGACATCTTCCTGTTGATAAACAGGAATTTCCCCGTTGTTAAGTCACAGGCAATGATCCCGTCATTTGCGCTATCAAAAATACTGCGGTATTTCTCTTCCGATTCCCTCAGCTCCTCCGTGCGCTCGGCCACGCGCTGCTCCAGTATCCTGGCCTGGCCCTTTTCTGGATGGACAGGTTTTACGTGATGAATAGCTTTCTTGGCGCTTCTGCTTTTGTCCTTTGCGCTTCCTGGTTTCCTGGCCAATTTAACGTCTCCATATTAACGGGATAGAGATGATTTTAGCACTATTTTCAACTGAATTCCATTTAATTTATTGGTCGGAAGGACACTTTTGATAGTGCGAAGAAATGAAGCGATATGATCAGAAGAACTTGGCCAGCCGCTCAAAGGACTTTCGTAAGCGTATAGAGACCGAAAGGAGCATCCCTTTCAAAAGCCTGATACCCAGTTCGGGTTTTGCCGCGATAAGTTTCTCAAAGTTTTCCGGGGTAATGACCAGCAGAACGACGTCTTCAAGCGCCACTGCGGTGACGGCCCTCGGGCTGTTGTTAAGTATGCACAGCGCACCGACCACAGCCCCCCGGTTGTATATACCCACAACCACATACTTCCCTTCGAACTCGGTTTTTTTCTTTATCTCGACGCGGCCGGAGTTGATAATCGCCACATAGTCGCAAAGGTCGCCTTCTTCCCATAGGATTTCCCCTGACTTAACGGTCCTGTACTGAATAAAATCGGTCAACTCCGCGAGATTTTCTTCGCATAAAAAGCTGAACACGCTGTGTTCGTTTATCATGCAGTTACCGTTCATTTCCTCTGTCATTATACGGGCCTCTCTTTGCCGTGCTTTTCTACTTTCTTTGCCTTCTTCTCTACCTCTCTGGCCATATCTTTTCTGTGTTCTTTAAGCATTGCGGCAATTCCGGCATCTTTGAGTCCCAGAATCTGTGCCGCAAAGATGGCGGCATTTTTCGCCCCGGCCTTGCCGACTGCCATTGTCGCAACCGGAATACCCGGCGGCATCTGGACTGTCGAATACAATGCGTCAATGCCCTCAAGTGGAGATGAGTCAATAGGGACTCCGATAACAGGGAGCGTCGTATGTGAGGCAATCACGCCTGCAAGATGCGCGGCCGCCCCTGCGCCTGCTATGATCACTTCAACACCGTTCTTTTCCGCATTTTTTACGAGCTTCAAAGTCCTCTCCGGTGTCCTGTGGGCCGAAGAAACAGTCATATGATACGGTATTTTAAAATCCTCCAGCATCTTGCCTGTTTTTTCCATGACAGGCAGATCAGAATCACTGCCCATAACTATTAACACCTTAGCCTTCATAAATTTATCTCCTATGCATCAGCTTTCAATATGTTCAAATCGCCTTGCACTTTAAATCACAATATACAAAAACCAAATAACAAATAAAATCCAAATCTCAATAATCAAACCCTGTTTTTAAATCTTTTCTATTATAGATGAAAATATTTTCTTTAACTCGGTAGCCTCTTTGATAAGAGATAATCCATCACGATTAAAATCGTCTGAATTTGTATCTACAATTAATCTAAGCCAATAAGCTGCTTCTTTCGCTTCCTTCCTGCTGATCTTTAATCTCATCGCAAAATCTTTCTTGCTCAGAGATTCATTGGCCTCAATATAATTCGCTCCAACTGATCCCGATGCTCTGATAACCTGCCTTGTATATTCTATGTTTGATATATTTCCGGGAAGCTTCTTAGAGAACACAGCAATTTCCCTGGCAAACTGATAAGTGCGTTCCTCCAGGTCATACTTACGTGACCTGTTCGTTTGTGTAATTGGTATTTGGTCCATTGAGATTTATTTGTAATTTGTTATTTGAAATTTGGAATTTAAAGAAAATTAAATATAGATTAATTTTTCTTTATCGCCTTGTCCGCAATATCTTTTCTGTAATGCATGCCGCTGAAGCTGATCTTCTCTACGGCCTTGTATGCATTATCTTTAGCTGTCTCAATGTCCCTGCCCAGTGCAGTGACCCCAAGGACCCTTCCGCCGGCAGTGACTATTTTACCCTTTTTCGTACTTGTCCCCGCATGAAAGACAACCACCTCTTTGTCCTTCTTAAATGAATCAAGCCCCTTGATGATCTTTCCATTTTCATATGCGCCGGGGTATCCCTTTGATGAAATGACCACACAGACCGCGGCCTCATCTTTCCATAAGACATTTACATCTTTTAGCCTTCCCTCAGCCGTTGCCTTCAATAAATCACAGAAGTCGCTGTCAAGCCTGGCCAGAATCGGCTGCGCCTCCGGGTCGCCGAAGCGGACGTTGAATTCAAGCACATAGGGCTTACCGTCACAAACCATTACGCCCACATATATTACCCCCCTGTAATTGATCCTTTCACGTTTAAGGCCTTTCATCATAGGGGCCACTATTTTTTTCATAATTTCCCGCTCTAATTCCTTTGTGACCACCGGCGCCGGGCTGTACGCTCCCATACCCCCTGTGTTGGGGCCTTTGTCACCGTCAAAGATCCGCTTATGGTCCTGGGAAGTAGCAAGAGGGACAACGGTCTTGCCGTCCGTTAATACCATAAAGGAAGCTTCTTCCCCCTGCAGACACTTTTCGATCAGGACCTTTCTGCCTGCATCGCCGAAGGCCCTGTCTTTTATTATCATCTTAAGGGCCTCTCTCGCTTCATCGAACGTTTCAGCCACAATAACGCCCTTGCCCGCGGCCAGTCCGTCTGCCTTGATCACGATCGGAACACCTTTGAGCCTTACATATTCTTCAGCGCGCAGGTAGGATGTGAAGGTCTTGTATTCCGCTGTCGGGATGCCGTATTTGCGCATAAAGTCCTTGGCAAATACTTTGCTGCCTTCAAGCCGTGCGCCCTTTTTATCAGGGCCGAAGATCGTGCGTTCTTCTCTTATAAAGGCATCGACCACGCCGGCGGTAAGCGGTACTTCAGGTCCTACAACTGTCAGGTCTATCCAGTTATACTTAACGAAATCCAGCAGCGATTCAATGTCGTCCGGTTTGATGTCTATACATTCGGCAATCTCCGATATCCCCGCATTTCCAGGGGCGCAGTACACCTTGTCAACTCTCGGGCTCTGGAGGAGCTTCCATACAAGCGCATGCTCCCTGCCCCCGCTTCCGATTACCAGAACTTTCAATGTGTCCTCCGTTTTTAATCAACTGCAGGGGCAATTCATGAAATGTCCCTGCAATAAATATTAATGTTTAAAATGCCTCATCCCCGTAAATATCATCGCCATATTCATCTCATCAGCAGCGGCTATTGTATCACTGTCCTTGATGGACCCTCCGGGTTGAATGACCGCTGTTGCCCCGGCCTTACCTACTACTTCAATGCCGTCCCTGGCAGGGAAAAATGCGTCAGAGGCGACAGCCGATCCTGTCAATGATATGTTGCTATTAGCGGCCTTCATGGCTGCGAGTCTCGCGGAATCTACCCTGCTTGTCTGGCCGCATCCAATGCCGAGCGTCTGGTCTTTCGAGGAGTAGATGATCGCGTTTGACTTCATGTGCTTGCATATCCTCCAGGCAAAGGCCATTGCCGCGTATTCATCAGCGGTCGGCTTTCTTTTTGTTACGACTTTCAGTGATGTCAGGTCATCAATCATCCCGGTATCGCGCTGCTGCACGAGAAGACCGCCCTGGATCTTTCTCATTTCAAACCCGGTAACATCTTTTGTGATGTCCAGTTCAAGCAGCCTGATATTGGGCTTGGCGCTTAATAATTTAAGCGCCTCCGTGTCAAATCCGGGGGCAATGATTATCTCAACAAAGAGGTTCAGTATCTCCTTTGCAGTGGCTTCATCCACCTTCCTGTTTAATGAAATGACGCCCCCGAACGCGGAGACAGGATCGGTCTCAAAGGCCTTCTTATATGCAACGTGAAGGGAATCAGCGACCGCGACACCGCACGGATTATTATGCTTTACAATGACCGCGGACGGCCTGTCCTTAAATTCCTTTGCAAGGTCAATTACCGCGCTGGAATCCAGATAATTATTGTAGGACATTTCCTTGCCCTGGAGTATCTTTGCATCGACAAGAGACAAGCCGCTGTATAACGGCTCCTTATAGACTGCGGCCTTCATATGAGGGTTCTCGCCGTAGCGCAGGCTGCTGATTCTCGAATAACTCATGTTGAGCGTGGGCTGGAATATGACATCAGGCTCAGCCAGTTTATTAAGGTAATTGGAGATCAGGGTGTCATAACGGGCGGTGTGGGAGAAGACCTTTCTGGCAAGATAGTATTTGGTCTCGTAACGCGCCTCACCATTGTTTGAATTCAACTCATCCAGCACTTTAGTGTAATCAGCGGGATCAACAATGACTATTACATCTTTAAAATTCTTCGACGCTGCCCGCAACATGGTCGGCCCGCCTATATCAATGTTCTCGATAGCGACTTCAAATTTCACGTCCGGCTTTGATACGGTCTGTTCAAAGGGATAGAGGTTAACAACTACAATGTCTATCGGTTTTATACCGTGTTTTTCCGTCTCTTCTTTGTCCTTCGGATTGTCCCTTCTGAACAGCAGTCCGCCGTGGACCTTCGGATGCAGGGTCTTGAGCCTGCCGTCCATCATTTCGGGGAAGCCGGTATGCTCCGACACATCTTTCACGCTCAGGCCCGCTTCCTTTAATGCCTTCGCCGTGCCGCCGGTCGAGAGTATTTCAACGCCAAGTTTACTGAGCCCCTGAGCAAATTCTACAATTCCTGCTTTGTCAGAAACGCTTATTAGCGCCCTTTGGACCTTCGCCATCTCTTTCTCCTTTGTTCACTATTGGATTATTAATTAATGATTGAAATAAATTATTAATTGTCATTAGAGAGGATTGGAGTTAAGCGATTACAGCCGCCGGATTTGGGGTCCTCTCTTTTCTTGGTAAGACATTTTAGACTATTTAAATAAAAAAATCATGGGGATATGATTTCCTTTGGAAATCTAAATACTTGTAAGGGCTGAGGGGGCGGCGTTTTCATCCCCTTTATAAAGAGCCAACAGTAGGTGCCTAAGCAGGGATTAAGGGGTGTGTTATTTTATCGACCAGATAGGATGTGGTCATTCAGGCAACTGAGGAAAGTTCAAGTTTGTAAAGTGTCTTAATAGGAATTTTCTTTGCAGCATCAAGAATTTCTATCGCAACAATTTCATTTTTTGCAGTGGTATGAAGGACAACTCCTTCCGCTATTTCAACAGCGCCATCAGGTTTTTTTGATGACATTTGAATATAAGCCGCGTCAACTTCTTTATCATATTTAACTTTCACAATTTATCTCCAGTGTTTCTTTTTTAAAGGGTACGCTGTGATAATCACTATCCCATCCCCGATGTATTCATAAACAACTTTAAGGGGGTAATCTGAAAATCTGCCTTTAAGTTTCTTAATGGCTATGGACCTATTGTACCTCTTTACCTGTTACATCGGGTGACTCTATATTCTCTTTTATATCCTTTTCGGCTATTTTGTATAGCCTCATATTATTTCTTACATGTCTTGAAAGTTTCATCCCTTCCCCTCCACAATCGCAATCTCTTCCGGCGTGAGGCCGTAGAGGGCATAGACCATTTCGTCGATCTGTTTTTCAAGGGCGGAGGTATCGGCTCCCTTATTCCCCCCTTTGGCAAAGGGGGGAGAGGGGGGATTTTGTTTGGCGGTCAGGATTTGATCAACGAGTATTTCGAAAGAGCGTTGGGCGGCTAAATCGATTTTGGGAATAGGTAGATTTTCAAGAAACACCTTTTTATACCGGAAGGTGTTTCCTCTCAAGTCGCCGCCTGCATAGAATGTTCGAAAGGCATATGTAAGGAGTTTAGAATTGAGCAAGGCGGTTAGAAATTTGAGGCTCTCCCCTGTAATACAAAAAGTTGTTGCTTCAGGATAGAAACGGTCTGTGTCATAGTAAAATGCGGAATCATAGACAATTTCAGCATATACTATTTTATCTTTTTCAAATTCGGCATGATAAGTAGCGGCACATCGTTGCAAGACATACCATTCGTAACGAACCCCAGTTTCCGATATATTGCGCTTTGCCAAAGCATCTTTATGAAGTAACAGATGATTGAAGATGGCGGGGTATAGCTCAGCAAATTGAGCTTCTGCTTTCTTGGATACGCCTGTAATTGTTTGATCTTCATGCAAAGGGAAATGCCAAGGAACGAAAATAATCCATAAATCCGCAAACTCTGCCTTGTAGCGAGCCTGTTGTTTGTCCATAACTAAATCTTTGATAGTTTTTTAATCTTTGAGGGTTGCTTTAAAAAGTTGTTCTTAGTAACCACCGATCTGCCAAGTCTTTTTTCAAGTTGCTTTCTTGCATTGCCTGCGATATCGCCTCCGGCTTTGGCGTCTGATTTTAGTTTGCTCATGCCTTGTGAATTTTCGTTGCGGTGAATCTCAGTGGTTGAACGTTCTCCAAGCATGTTGAAAATCAGTTCGAAATCATCCATGTGGTCCCGCAGGTTTTCACGCTTTAAGCCTTTAAGGTTTTTATATTCGACCGGAGTTATTCCGAAAGTAGCTTTGGATATCTCGGCAGTCAGGATCTCATAGTCCTGTTCCTCTTTTGCTCCCCGCTCTTTCCATTCATCAGTCAGCTCTTCCCTTATGGCTATTCCGCGCATCCTCTTTTCAATCCAGTCGTCAGAGTAGCCCTTGAGTTTGTAAAGCATTCTCGTTCTTTTAGTGGCTAATTCCGGATTCTCAATTTCCTGCACTCTTTCATAACCGACTTTGGCAAGCCAACGTTTAAACGGCTCAGCTTTGGGTGACGGAATAGACTGGATAATACGGAAAACACCCTCGGTGTTAGAACAATTCATTCTTTGAGCGCCGCCTCCAGTATCAACAGGAAGGGTATGGACAATTTGTCCATACCCTTTAGCTAATTCAGGGTCCCGACGGCGCATCTTGTTAATATAGTCTTTAGGATTTACAGTATCTGTCAGCGCTGACACAACGTCTTCAACAACAAACCACCATTCATTATTATGGAGTGTCTTTCTAATCTTCCGTCCTTTGAACAATGCAATTTTTGTAGCTTCCATATTTACTCCCCCCTAAAATATAGAGATAAAACAACTTCCCGTTTGCCGATTGACTGATGATGGCGCTCGGAATAGTGTCCTGCGAGAAGACGTTCAGGTATCCGCGTTTGAAGGACTGCCAGAACTTTTAACGGATTCATTATTTCTTTATTGAGATCGTCCAAAGCCTTTAGCGTTTCTTTGGCCGTCTGTTTGGGAATACCGCCTTCTTCAAGCTGAGTGAAGACCCTTTTAAGATAAAGCTCCTGCTCATCGGTCAACTGCTTTGTGTTCTTCATTGTTGCCTTGAGGATTCCGAGTATCCGGCCCGCGCTGTCCCTCCCGGCCCTGCCGTGCGCTTCCGGCATTCCATCTGTAGTGGCAAAAACAAATGCCTCCTTATTCATATCAAGAAGTTCGAAAAATCTCTCCGGAAGTTTCAGTTTGTTGTCATTTAATTTGCTCTCAAGGATTCCTGCGGCTGAAATGAAATCCAGCTCCCGCGCGTTTTTCGCATCACCTGCCATGAAGAACTTTTGCAATTTCCCACGGCGGAAATAAGTTATAAGAGAATCCTGCAGTTCAGGATTTAATTTTGCTGACCGAGCCTTTTTCGGAAGCCTCTTTATTTTTTCAAAGGTATCGGGATCATTGTCCCTCAAATCCTTTATTACTCTAAGGTATTTTAGCTCCGAGGTATCGTCTTCGTCATCGCCGATTATTGCCCTATTGGATATCAGTCTGTTAAAAAGTTCATGAGACTCTACAGGCTCGCCTTCTGTCAGGAGAGCTGCATCGCCGCCAAGCAGGGTAAGAAATGCGTTTATCTTTGCCTCAGCCGCCTCTCTGAGCTTTATCTGGTCATTGGACTGCTTAGTCGGGAAAAAATTAAAAGTATGTATCCTGTCAAACTGTGTGTCAATCCTGTTGATACGCCCGACCCTCTGCATCATACGCGTCGGGTTCCATGGAATGTCATAATTAATTACTACATTGGACCGATGCAAGTTTACGCCTTCTGAGAGGACTTCGGTTGAAACTAGAATACGATAATCGTCTTTTGGATGCCGGGCCTTGGCGTCAAAGTTTTCAATTACCCTGTCGCGGACTGTCTCACCCGACCCGCCCGAAAAACAAAGCGTGATGCCGGGAATTTTTTCATCAATATTTCTGGTAAGATACTCGGCAGTTTCCCTGGATTCGGTAAAGATAATGAGTTTATTTTCTTTCAGGGTTTGCTTTTTTGAGAGCGCATCCAGGAATGTAAGCAGCTTCGGGTCCCGGTCGACTTTCTGCCATAAAGTCTTCACTTGCTTTAGAATTGCATAATCGCTTTGCAGGTCTTCAATAAAACCATCCGCAAATTCCATGCTGTTATATTTATTGGCTTTCTTCTCATCAATTAATCGCTGTATCGCCTGATCATCGTCATTTTCCAGTAGTTCAAAAATCTTGTTAGTATGTTTTTTACTCACATACACATCCCCTTTTTCAAATTCCCTGATAAACATCTCATAAGAATGAATGAAACGGTCAATAGAATTTTTAAAAGCGAAGAAGCTGCTCTCCAGTCTTTTTACCAGGAGGATCTTCATAAACTTGCCCATGTTCCTCTGGGATTGCTTTTCAAGTTGATCAACGTCGCCTTTGTAATAAAGCAAAGGTGTGTAGCGGGCGTATTTGAATTTCAGGGAAATGAGCCTTATGGTCTCGTTAAAGATTTCATCTTCATCAGCATTGAGCCCGTAAAACAGGGGCTCCGGGTTTTCCACTTCAGGGAATTTAAGATTTTGCCGCTTCAGGTCATCGGCAAAATATTTTGCGATCTCCGTTCTTGTGCGCCGGACCATCAGATATTTGAGCACCTTGTCCCGGATTTCACGGGCATTTTCCTTCACTACCCTGATGTATTCAGGATAATCCCGCTGGCGGTCAAGGTCCTTGAGCTTTTTATCCAGTCTGCTGAAAAATGCTTCAAGGTCAGGCAGATTGGGGATGGAGCTTTTTTTAGATTTCTGAAAGAGCTTTATCTGGCTCAGGATGTCTTTGGGAGAGTTGTTGTAAGGAGTGGCGGTAACAAGTATTACCCGCTTTCCTCTGCATATCTCAGCAAGCATTTCATATGTAATGTTTGTTTCCGTCCTGAAACGATGCGCCTCATCAATGATGATATTAGAATATTTGTCCGTACACTTATCCAGTATGTCCTGAAGCTTGCCGATGGATTCAAAGTCAGCCGGTATCCTGAAATCGGAAAAGGCATTGGGCCATGAGCCGGGGTTTTCCCTGTCAAGCAGAACGGGGGGTGCAATAACAAGAGTCCTGCCGTCTATCTGCCCGGCAAGAAGCGAGGCAATATATGTTTTGCCTAGACCAACTACATCCGAGATGAATACGCCTCCATATTCCTCCAGTATCTTTTTGGCGTTAAGTATTGCCTGCTCCTGATACTCCAGTCTTTTGAAGTCCTGCGGGAGATATTTCGCAAATACCTCATCAGAGCTGCCAAGTTCATCTTTGAAATACTCATAGAGACATTTCAGGTAAAGCTGATATGGGGTTATATTCTGATTGAGCCATGTTTTGCCTTCTATAGTGTCAATGTATTTTTCGCTGACATTAACGGCATCCTTCCAGAGCTGCTCAAATTTATCTTTTGCAAATTCATAGTCGGAGCGGTTCTTTAGTTCCACATTAAATTCAAGATTATCTATTAAACCGGCCTCTGTAAAATTGCTTGAGCCTGTTATAACCCTGCCTGCGTCCCTGTCACCTTCAGCAAAGGTCATAATATAGAGCTTGGCGTGGATATTTTGTGACGGGTAGGCCCTGATTTCCAATTTGCCGCTTCGAATCCATTCGATGAATTTTACAACGCCTTCTTCCACATTCCGGTTGTCTTCGGACTCCTCCATCTCTTTTTCCACCAATCCACCGATTTCCTGCTTTGTTTCAGAATGGGAAAACTGAAGGGCTTGCTGCTTTTCATGCGATGCAGTATTTAACAAATCATAGGTCTGCCTGTTTGTGCTTATGCCGATGAGGACCCTGATTTTATCTGTATTTTCTAACGATCTATAAATTGCATGGAACTCGCTTGTATAAAAATAACCGACAAGACAGTCAAACAGTTTTGTGTCTTTAATCAGGACTTCAAACCTCTTCTTGAGGTTTTGACTGTCTTCATTGGTAATGAATGTAAGATCAATATTTTTCAATAGATTCATCCCCTTTGATTGACAATCAATTTTATACTAAAGCTTTGCTTTTTTGCAGTCTCTGATTTCCCTGCTGTTTCCGGGGTACCGGCAATCAAAAACTCAAATACCCCTTCTCCATCAAACTCAAATACGTCCCGTCAGAAATGACAATATGATCAATGACATTGATGCCGATGACCTTGCCGGTTTCAACAAGTCTTTTGGTGATATCTATGTCGTCCCTGCTGGGGTTCGGGTCACCGCTGGGATGGTTGTGGACAAACAGTACTGAGGCCGCGGCTTCCTTTATCGCTTCCCTGAACACCTCCCTAGGATGCACAAGAGAGGATGTCAGCGTACCTTCTGAGACGATGGTTTCCCTGAACACTCTGTTTTTCGCATCAAGCAGCGCGCAGAGAAACCTTTCTTTTTTTAGGCCGTAAAATCTGGGTCTGAAATACTCATAGACCTCTCTGCTGTTTCTGAACACCGGGGGCATCGGGCCGTCATCTTTATCAGACCGCAAGAGTCTCCTGCCGAGTTCAAAAGCGGCCTTTATCTGGGCGATCTTTGCGCTGCCGATCCCTTTGATATCCGTAAATTCAGCGACCGCGGCATCTTCTATTTCTTTCAGACTGCTGAAGTGCATGAGCGCCTCTCTCGCAAGCTCAAGCGCGCTTTTGTCCCTGCCGCCTGTCTTGATAATTATCGCAATCAGTTCGGCCGTGCTCAGTCCGTCCGCGCCCCATTTGAGCAGCCTCTCACGGGGCCTTTCATCCTCAGGCCATTCTTTTATGCTTTTGTGTTCCATGTCCCCAAAAAGAAAATTTTATTGCAAATCTGATACAGGATACAAAATTCAATACACTGTCTGCAAGATAAATATTTAATAAATATTAAATCCCAAGCACTTCCTTCTGAAGGGCTATGAGCTGCCTGATCCCCGCCTCTGCAAGGTTAAGCATATCATCGAGCCGCTTTCTGTCAAAAGGCGCGGTCTCTGCAGTACCCTGTACCTCGATATATTTTCCCGAGCCTGTCATTACGATATTCATATCAACTTCAGCAGTAGAATCTTCGGTATATGCGAGGTCCAGCCTCGGCTCACCATCTACGATGCCCACGCTGACTGCCGCGATATAATCCCTGATCGGCTGTCTTTCGATCAGTTTGTTATTCAGGGCGAAACTGATCGCGTCCCTCAGCGCCACATAAGCCCCTGTGATCGATGCTGTCCTGGTGCCCCCGTCCGCCTGGATCACATCACAGTCAAGCCAGATGGTCCTTTCTCCCAGCGCCTCAAGATCAACAACTGACCGCATGGCCCTGCCGATCAGCCTCTGTATTTCATGGGTCCTGCCCCCTACCCTGCCTGTTGCAGACTCTCTTATGGTCCTGGACTGGGTGGCACGAGGGAGCATCGAATACTCGCCGGTGATCCACCCTTTTCTCTGGTCTTTGAGAAATTGCGGGACCTTGTTTTCAATAGACGCGGTGCATATCACCTTTGTATCACCCATCTCTATCTGCACCGATCCCTCGGCGGGTTTTATAAAATTTCTTACGATCTTTATACTTCTGAGTTCATCAGCACGTCTTCCGTCAGGCCGCATTCGTTATCCTCCAACGTTTATTTTTTCTATGTGCTCAATCTTCTGTTTAAGAAACCTCTCGCCGACCTTTATAAATCTCTCAGGGGAGTCGGTCACATAAAACCTCCGCTTTGGTCCTGAAGCAGGACGGCCCTGTATGCCATATTGGACCAGGGTCTCCTTTATCTCTTTGGCTGTCTCCAGGGCGGAATCAATAAGCTTTATGTCATCCCCCATGACCCCGGAAATGACTCCCTTTAACAGGGGGTAATGTGTGCAGCCCAAGACGAGGGTGTCAATAGGCTCTCTCTTCAGCCCCTCAAGGTAATGCTTTGCAGTAAGAACGGCAACATCATTTGACGACCAGCCTTCCTCTGCAAGCGGCACGAACAGGGGGCATGCCTTTGTAAAGATAGTGAACTCGCCCAGACTTACCTCGAAATACCTGTCAAAGCGGATGGTGCCGTGTTCTTTAATTACTATCGGCTTGCTGCCATAAAGGTCGTTTATGGCATGCACATATGAGTTGCTTCTTATCGTCCCCTCTGTGCCTATAATCCCGATTTTTTTTGACCTTGTGGCCTCCAGCGCCCTCCTGGCGCCCGGCCTGATGACCCCTATGACCGGGACATCAAACCTCTCCTTGATTGCTGTCAGGGCAAAGGCGGAAGCGGTGTTACAGGCCACGACTAAAAGCTTAATGCCCTTCGCAATGAGGAAGCCGGTCATTTCCAGGGAATATCTGGTGACTGTCTCCGCGGACCTTATCCCATAGGGGACCCGCGCGGTATCTCCGAGATAAAGGATGTTTTCTTCAGGCAGCTGCCTTATGACTTCCTCCATAACAGTAAGTCCGCCCACCCCTGAATCAAAAATGCCTATCGGCCTGTCATCAAATATTTCCTGCAACTTCATCTCCGATCGGTTTTGATATATCAATATGGCCCCCGATGCTTTCCGCTTCATTGCCCTGAATCAATATTTTAAGCGCGGTACATCCGGGAACAGCGGTTTTTATCCCTGTGTACAGCCCTGCAATCAGTTTCAGTTCATCAATCGCCCCGCCGCTGAAGTTCCTCTTTATCTCCTCGCCGAAATCAATATAAATGACCCCCTCATTGTCCATATACAAATCGAGCAGTCTGACGTTATACGGCCCGATATATCTCCGTATAGTGTCCTCAGCGGCAACAAGCTGCGTGTCCTGCCTGAAAACCGTATTGTCCGGAATGTCAGACTCCTGCCTGCCGCCTTCGTACAGTCTGCCTGTATCCTGCTTTGATTTTTCAACAGCCTTTTTGTCCTTGCGGGCCGCTATGTCGGAAATAAAAGAAGAGTCAAAGGCGAACTTGCCCCTGAAAAAGAAAAAGCTCCCGCCAGCACTGACTGCAAGCGCTATAATCAGGACGAGCAGAAAAGGCCCGAAGTTCATATATCTGGACAGTTTGTTATTCCTGCCTGGTTTCATCATAAATAGCGAGCCCTTTATAAATAGCATTGGCTACCATTGAATTATACTCATCAGCATACGAAGCATATTCATATGAGGGCAGCTCAATTATAAGGGCTGCGGCTTCGATTCTGGAACCGATGCTGTAAGGTATCGGGTTAATCGACAACATATCTTCTCCAAAATCCGTTATCACGGCCTCACTTAAGGCTTTAAGCAGGGTCAGCGTCTCTCTCTCATATTCTGCCTGCCCGCTGTTCTGCAAATACGGTTTGACAATATCCGGCGGTCTTTCCGTGACAACAGGGGTGTAAATTACTATGTCTCTGTGGTTGCCTATATGGAAGCTGATAAAGACATCAGCGGCCCGGCTGTTGGCAAAATTCACCCTCTCACCAAGCGCCATATAACGATCGCTGTCCCTTGTAAGAAGACCCCGTGAAGGGCCGACGCTTACAAGCGCCGCGAGTTTCCGGGATATGTCCATGACCGTGTTTTTCTCTATATTGCCGCCTTTCACGATGCCGTTTTCATAACCGCCATGACCAGGGTCGATAACAACTGTTTTAATCCTGGTGAGGGCGTTTCCCGCTTCTTTTGTCTGCGATGAAACAGGAGGGACTGCGCCCTTTTCCCCTTTCATATATGCGTCTATAACAAGCCTCGACGGGTCCTTCAGGGTGAAGACCTTTATCCCGCTGAAATCCCCTGGAGTAATCTTGACGGTGTCCCTGCCTGACTTGCTATATGCAACTGCCGCGCCCTCTGCCCGGATTGAAAAGTTCTTGTCAGGGAAAGTCACAAAAATGTCCCCCCCTTTTTGGGATGCCGATCCCCTGCTTACTACGGATTCAGGTCCTTCCAGGACAATCCTTATAAAACCTGCATGGTTGCTGGCCCTCAATTTCAGTACGGCTGTCTCCGCATTTGAAAGATACGGCAGAAAAAAAACAAGCAGTAATATGAAAGCTGTTTTTTTCATATGGCGGTTACTTCTACCTGTGGGCCTCAAAGAGTATCTCCTCCACCATCTGGCAGAGGACATGCGCGAGGGTAATGTGTGTCTCCTGTATTCTGGGGGTATCACTGGAAGGCACGGCAAATATATAATCACACTTGGATGCCAGCTCATCGCCTTTGGCCCCTGTAAACGCGATTGTCTTCAATTTTTTCTTCCTGGCCACATTTATGGCCTTTATCACATTGGGAGATTTCCCGCTCGTGCTGATGGCGATAACAACATCATTGTCCTGGGCGAATGCCTTCATCTGGCGGGCGAAAATTTCGGAATAGTCATAATCATTGGCAATGGAAGTAAGCACTGCCATATCTGAGTTAAGGGCCAGGGCCGGGAAGGCAGGGCGCTCTTTTTTAAACCTGTTTACAAACTCGGCTGACATATGGGAGGCATCACAGGCGCTCCCGCCATTGCCGAAGATCAGGAGTTTGTTTCCCCGGCTGAAGGTGTCCGCTATGAGTTTCGATACCTCGATTATCGTATCGATGTTCGCTTCAACAAACTGCTGTTTGACCGTGATACTGTCTTTAAACGCCTTCTTTATCTTTTCCTTCATAGCTCAATCGCCCTCTGTCTCAACTGTAATCTCTTCTGATGGAAGACTTTCCGACCGGCCCACTGCCGTTATCTTGTAAAAATATTTTTTCTGTTTCTCTATGTCCCTGTCCGTAAACGCGGGACTGCCTGTTTCTCCTGCAAGCAGATAACCTTTACCGGCTGACCGGTATATCCTGTAGGACGTCACCCCCTGTTTCAGGACTTCTTTCCACACCAGAACAACGCTCCTGCCTGTGTAAACAGCTGCTACCTCAGAAGGCGCATCAGGGGTCACAACCTCTGTCTCTTCCTTGCCGGCAGCTTCGTCCTTAGTGGGGGAAGCGGGTCCTTTTTCATCTTTCTTGCTTTTATCTTTGTCTTCCTTAACAGTTTCTTTATCATATGAAGGGACCAGCGCCGGGTCCCCTCTCCTGCCGCACGCTGTAATGGAAGCAAGAAGCAAAATGCCAAAACCAATGATCAGGCATTTATAAATCATTTTATTTTTTCTGGTTAACACTTCCATTTCCTCACTTCTTATTTTTTATCTTCCTGATCCTGCCAAGGACCTTTTCCCTTGAAGTGCCCCCGTAAGACTTCTTTCCATTGACGGATACTTCCACTGAAATATAATGAGATATGTCCTTCCCGATCAGGTCTGAAAACTGCTTCAGTTCATCCAGGTCCATGTCAGTCAGTGTCTTGTTGTTGTCGATACAGTATTTGACCACTCTGCCCGTTATGCTATGGGCGTCCCTGAAGGGCACGCCTTTTCTTACAAGGTATTCCGCCAGGTCAGTGGCTGTGAGAAATCCGGCAGCTGTGGACTTTTCCATGACCTTCCGGTTAAACCGCACCAGCGGCAGCATTTTTACCAGAACACCCAGGCATGATTTGACAGTATCCACAGTATCAAACAGCGGTCCCTTGTCCTCCTGCATGTCCCTGTTATACGCAAGCGGCAGGGCCTTCATTATTGTCAGTATCGACATCAAATTTCCATAGACCCTTCCAGTCTTGCCCCTGGTAAGTTCCAGGACGTCCGGGTTCTTTTTCTGCGGCATGATACTCGATCCGGTCGTGAATGCGTCAGGAAGTTCGATGAACTTAAACTCTTCGCTGTTCCATAATATAAACTCTTCAGAGAGCCTTGATAGATGAATCATCAATATGCTGGCTGAGGAAATAAACTCAACGGCAAAATCCCTGTCTGACACGGCGTCGATGCTGTTCTCCGATACAGCGGGAAATTTCAGGAGCTTTGCAACATAGCGCCTGTCAATCGGCAGTGTCGTTCCTGCCAGCGCCGCGGAACCCAGAGGCAATACATTCACCCTCCCCAGGCAATCCTCAAACCTTGCCAGGTCGCGTGCCAGCATCTCGAAATACGCAAGCAGGTGATGGGACAGCAATACCGGTTGCGCCCTTTGAAGATGCGTATACCCTGGCATGATTGTATCGATGTTCTTTTCAGCAAGGGAAACGAACACCTTTTGCAGCTTCCCGACTAACCGGAGTATCTCTGAAATTTCATCCCTGAGATAAAGCCTGATATCAAGCGCCACCTGGTCATTGCGGCTCCTTGCAGTGTGGACCTTCCCGCCGACCGGCCCTGTTTTTTTGATGAGGGCGCTTTCAATGTTCATGTGAACATCTTCAAGTGCCCGGCTGAATCTGAATTTGCCGCCTTCGATCTCAGCTTTAATATCATTCAGGCCTTTTATAATCAGCTCGGCCTCTTTTTTTGAAATGATCTTCTGCCTGCCCAGCATCGTTACATGAGCAACGCTGCCTTCAATGTCATATTTCCACAGGCGCGCGTCAAAAGAAATGGATTCCGTAAAGTCCTCAACGGTCTTTTCCGTCTGCGCTGAAAACCTGCCACCCCAGAGCTTTTTCATGATTGTAAGGATAAAAGAAAGTAAAACCAAATGTCAAAAAAATATGGTATATTTGGTTACGGTCCCGGGCTTCGAAAACAGGACTTAACACCGGGCCGTCCTATCATGGATGAAATTTCAAAAGAATACGTCATTTCCTTTTTTGAAAAAAGACTATCCCTGCATGGCGACAGGCCGGAAGCTGTGGGGTGGACCTCAAAAGGACAAATATTACGCTTTCAGACAATGCTTGACGCCGGAGATGTTCATAATAACAAAATCCTGGATTTCGGCTGCGGCAAAGGCGATTTTTACAGGTTCTTAAAAGACAGGGGTATTCAGGCTGAATACTCAGGCTTCGATGTTAATGAGAAACTTATTGTCCTGGCCAGACAGAAGTATCCTGAAGCTGATTTCAGGGTGTTTGATATAGACAGGGATGTCCTCGATGAAGACTTTGATTATATTTTCCTTTGCGGTGTGTTTAATTTGAAAATTGAAGGAATTGACGAGACAGTTAAAAAAACGCTGACAGAATTGTTTAAGCACTGCAGAAAGGCCCTCGCCTTTAACGCCCTTTCCCTGCATGAACCCAAAAAGGATTTCGAATTACACTATATGTCTCCTGAAGAGATGTTTAATTTTGCGGCAAGGACCCTTTCTCCATATATTTCACTCAGACACGATAGTATCCCTTATGACTTTACAATGGTTGTGAGACGGCAATGGGTCAGCCCGTAGTACTCAAGTCCCTTCGAATTGCACAACCAAGCAGATGCTGCCTTTCTTAGCCCAATTTAGCCCCCATCTGTTATAATTTATCAAACATTGATTAAAGCAGGAGGTCAAACATATGATCACGTACAAGTTTTCAGTGGTAATAGAGAAAGATAGTGACGGCTATTTTGCTTTTTGTCCCGAACTCCAGGGCTGCTACACCCAAGGAGATACTTATGAAGAGGTTTTGGATAATGTAAAAGACGCGATTCGACTACATGTTGAAGACAGAGTTGAAAGTGGTGAAGAAATTCCACAGTCTGAATCTGTGAGTCTGACCCTTATGGAAGTAGCTGTATGACCCAGAAGTTGCCGAGGATAACGGCGGATGAGACAATCAAGGCATTAGAAAAGGCAGGATTTTTCTTTTCACGGCAGAGTGGTAGTCACAAGATATATAAAAACAAAGAGGGGAAAAGAACAACCGTTCCTTATCATTCAGGCGAGATACTTCATCCCAAAACGTTAAAGAGTATTTTGCGAGACGCAAGCCTTACTATAGAGGAATTAAATAATTTACTGAAATAACTAACAGAGCATCTACTCTTTGTAATTCCTCTGGATGTCAGAGGCAAGGAAAGCTGGATAAGTGATAAATTTTCTTGACACGAAAAAAAACTTTCTCTATACTTAAAACCATGTTTTACACAAATCCGATTACAGTCAAGAGGACCCTTAAAGCCGCATGGCACATATGCGCCGTGGCGGAGGAGGCGTTCTATTAACCGTTGACCGGATAATAAGGAGACTTCAGAAGCTACGGAATAAAATCCGTGGCTTTTTTTATTTTGGGAGGTGCGCTATGAAATGGGACGCAGGATTGTACGATTCAACACAAGGCGGTCGCATAAACGCCGGGACCGACCTTATGGAAATGGCCGGTATAAAGAATACGGACTCGATACTCGACATCGGCTGCGGTACAGGGACGTTTACTGTCGAGCTTGCAAGGCGAGCGGACCGCGGCTTTGTTGTCGGTATTGATCCGTCTCCGGAGATGCTTGAAAAGGCAAAGGAGAAGTCCGCGTCTGCGAAAAATATGGCACTGATGCTCATCGCCGCACAGGACATGGATTTCACCGACAGGTTCGACCTTGTGTTTTCCAACCTTGCCCTTCAATGGGTGAAGGAGCAGAAGGGAACCACGATGCTCGTTCATAAAGCGCTCAAACAACTCGGAAGGATCGCCTTTCAGATTCCGGCAATAGATTTTTGCCCGGAGTTCTTTGAAAATATAAACAGCGCCCTGGCCGAGCGCAAGCTTGAGAGATTTTATTCGGACGGGAAGTATCCCTGGTATTTCCCGGCAAAAGAGGAATATGAGGACATGCTGGTCATGGCTGGGTTCAGAAACGTCAGAGTTTTCTATAAGTGTTATCAATCAGTTTTTGAAAGCACGGGTGAAGTCCTTAAATGGTTGATGTCTGCAGGGCTGAGGCCGTACCTGTCGGCATTGCCGGCAAGGGAACAGGAATATTTTAAATATGCTGTGGCCATGCGTTTTGAAAACAGCAGAACGGATAACGGCATCGAGCTAAATTTCAGAAGACTGTTTGCGTTTGCAGAGAAGTAGGGGCGGGGTCTTCCCGCCCTTGATGTACAATGATAGAAGTTATAAATTGAGGAATTCAGCATGGTTAAAGAAGCGATACAAGGAGACGGAAAAGCAAGGGTGATAATCGCGCTCCTTGCCGTCTACATCTCATGGGGTTCGACATATCTGGCGATACGCATTGCGCTGAAAGACTTTCCCCCTTTTTTCATGATGGGTATACGTTTTCTTGCGGTGGGCGCAGGACTGTTTTTGTTTTTAAGAATGCGCGGCGCTGCCATGCCGGACCGCGTCCAGTGGTTTAACTCCATTCTCATCGGTGGATTAATGTTTGTAGGGGGCGGAGGGGTAGCGGTCGCGGAACAATGGATAGAGTCAGGGCTTACATCACTGATTATTGCTACAACGCCGCTCTGGACTGTCCTGTTTGCGGCGATATGGAAACGCCGGCCTACGCGCCTTGAAATGACAGGGCTGGCTGTAGGCCTGGCCGGGATCGCAATTTTAAATTATGAAAACAACTTGAGGGCAAATCCCCTCGGAGTGGCGATATTATTGCTTTCCGCCATATCATGGTCGTTCGGCTCTATATGGAGTCAACGGCTGTCGCTTCCCGCAGGCCTGATGTCAGGCGCTGTATTGATGATCAGCGGCGGGGCGCTGTTATTGATCATAAGCCTGTTTGCAGGTGAAAACATAGGACGCGCTCCCTCGTGGGAATCCGTCGGTGCGGTCCTGTATCTTGCAGTATTCGGGTCATTGATCGGGTTCAGCGCTTATAATTATCTGCTGGGCAAGGTCCGGCCCGCGCTTGCTGCCAGCTATGCTTACGTTAATCCTGTTATCGCGGTCATTTTAGGCGCATTGGTGGCTGGAGAGCGCATTACATGGATCGGGATTACAGCGATGCTCATAATATTGACCAGCGTGGCGCTGGTGATGCTGGGGCAGAAGGACAAATAGGGGAAGGAGGATATCATGAAAAGACCACCACATCTTGATCATACGTTCGGTAATTCTGAGTTTGAAAAACTCGGGACGGCACAGGGCTTCTCATATTTGCAGCTAAAGGTATCTGGACCTTATTCCGTAGATACATAACATGCCTAAAGGATAAAGTCACGTCCGGAAGTTCAAACAGAGAGGGGAGTTAATATGAATAATGAGATCAATCTGAAAGACATTGACCTTGCGGGGTTCGAGGAAAAGGTTTATGTCATTGCTGACGAAGTGCTTGACATCCTCAAGGAGCTCTCACGCGAAAACAATAATCAAATAAGCAGCAAGCAAATAGCTGAAAAGATGTTCAGGAAAGAGGCTGTAAAGAGCGCTCTCATACCTGACATCAGTGAACCGGCTGCCGGCGAGATCGAATCTTTAAAAGACATCGCCAACATTGTCCTCGATAAATTTACAGAGCTTGTGCCTCCTCATATGTCCGACAACTTCTGTAATTTGAAGGACGGTTTCAAAATCAACGGCCCCAATACTTCCACTGAATGGCTTGATTCGCCGATAAGTATTATCAAGAAATATATTAATTCCCTTTCCGCCCGAAACAGCGAGGTTGAAGCCTTTATGAAACAGACCATGCAGTATCTCGAGGCCATCGAGGAACCGCTTTCAAAAGAATTATCATTCCACCAGAATAAAATTAAAACCGACCGGACCTTTGAGGATGATTTATTCCGGTACATGAAAACGATGAGGGACGATTGTAATACATTCAATGATATTAACGCTCTCAAAACGGCTTTTCTCGGCAAGATAGAAAACATCGGCAGGGGGTTCGAACAAAAGCGGGAACAGGACATGCTGCGCCTGCAGGAAACAGAGAAGACCCTTGAAGAAATGGGAAAGCGGATGCATGACATTAAACGCGAAGCAGATGAGATAAGGAAGAAGTCCCAGGAAGCTGAATTCGAGGCCTATCACGATGCCCTCACGGGTCTGTACAACCGCAGGGCTTACCAGGACAGGATGAATGAAACACTGGCCAACCTGCAAAGATATCGGGTGCCGGCGTCCCTCATGATTTGCGATATTGATTTCTTCAAGAAAATAAATGATGCCCACGGCCATAACGTCGGCGACCTCGCTCTCAAGAAACTTGCTGAACTCCTCGTGGAACGCCTGAGGAAAAATGATATTATCACCCGCTACGGCGGCGAGGAATTTGCCGTTATCCTCACGCATACGGACCTCGCCGGCGCCATCATCGCCGGTGAAGGGCTAAGATCATATATCGCAAAAGCCGTCTTCTCCTATAAAGGCCTGCCAATCCCATTGACCATAAGTGTGGGTATCAGCTCCTTTAACAAAGATGATACTCCTGAAGCCGTGTTTGAAAGGGCAGACCATGCGCTGTATCTTGCCAAGAAATCCGGCAGGA
The DNA here is from genome assembly GCA_020053105.1 of Thermodesulfovibrionia bacterium. Taxonomy (GTDB): domain Bacteria; phylum Nitrospirota; class Thermodesulfovibrionia; order UBA6902; family UBA6902; genus UBA6902. The sequence goes on along the minus strand of JAGVNU010000062.1, from coordinate 13,726 downwards.
ACAGGATCATGTCTGAAACTGACCTGATAAAAGAAAACGTCCTTTCAAATAACGTTTCGTAGTTTCATCCGGTTTCACTGTAAGTCTTTACCGCCGGGGCTATATTTTCCTCCCGAACAAAACAGTTGTTTTTTACAGCGTGAAATAATAACATGTTGGAGAGATATACTGAGAAGGAGGAGAAAACAGAGATGAACAAGAGTGAGATCCTTACATTCCTCAATGCCAATCCACTATTTCACCTGGCTACAGTTGAGGGCAATAAACCCCATGTCCGTGGAATGCTGATGTACAGGGCTGACGAAAACGGTATCGTGTTCCATACGGGAAAAAATAAAGACCTGCATAAGCAGCTCACTTCAAACCCGAACGTTGAGATGAGCTTTAATAACGGCAAATTCGAAGACCTCATCCAGGTCCGGGTCAGCGGCCCTGTCGAACGGGTGGAAGACCTTGAATTCAAGAAGGAGATAGTGCGGGCACGCGAATTCATGAAGCCGTGGGCGGAGAAGTGGGGATATGATTTTTTGGCCGTCTACCGGATGAAAAAAGGCACAGCCACAGTCTGGACCATGAAGACGAATTTCGCGCCGAAAACATTTACAGAATTATTTTTATAGGGGGATTATATGTCATCTGATCTGATTAGCAGAAGAGGGTTCCTTTTAAAAGCCGCCCTGTCGCTGGCGGCATTGAACTTCGGATGCAGTATTTCAAAACTGACAGGAGACAGGGCGGGGAATACAGCGCTTATCTACGCCACGAAATACGGCGCGACAAGAGACACGGCGAACTGGATACGAAACGGCATCAATAGAGAAGTCGATCTGCTCAACATCGAAGATATATCTTATACCGGCACTGCCAAAGATTACGATTCGTTCATAATAGGCTCCGGGGTCTGGATAGGCGGTGTCCATAACAGACTGCTGGATTTCCTCACATCGCAGGCCGACATGCTGGACGGAAAGGTAATGGCCTCCTTCATTGTGTGCGGGACCGACGGAGGCACTGAGAGCGGGAAGAAAAGGATCAACAGTTATTTCGATCAATTTCATGCGCCGTTCAAAAAGATGCCGCTCTTGAGCGACTATTTCGGCGGGAGGATAATCGTGGAGAAGCTTACGGACGAGGACCGCGAGGCCCTCATAAAATTCTACCGCACATTTCTGAAAAGCAAACTGACGAGCTGGGACAAAACAGACCCGGACAAGGCCGCGCGTTTTGGAAAAGACGCTGCGCGTCTGCTTTCAAAATTCTCAAACGAACGCACCCATGTAATACAGGGAGGAAGTGCCGGATGAAAGTTGCAGGCCTTGGCCAGTGTTCCCTTGATAATCTCTTCATAATAGATTCCTTTCCGAAACCTGATACCAAAAAAGAGGTTATCGACTGGACAACCGCCGGGGGCGGGCCTGTGGCAACAGCGCTCGTTGGTCTTTCAAGGCTGGGAATAGATTGCAGCTTCTACGGGATCACAGGCGATGATGAGGCCGGCAAGAAAATCGCGGATTCACTCAAAGCAGAAGATGTCGATATCAAAGGGTTGATAGTGAGACCGCAATCCTGTTCACAGGTCGCATTTATCGCGGTTGAAAAAGGCAGCGGCAGGAGGACCATCTTCTGGAAAAGACCTTCCGCGGCGCCTCTGAAACCGGAGGAAGTGCCGGGCGACTTTCTCGATAATACAGACTTCCTCCTTATTGACGGACTCATGACTGCGGCCTCTTTTCATGCCGTAAGGAAAGCCCGCGAACAAAACATACCTGTTATGCTGGATGCCGGAAGTATGCGGGAAGGGATGATCGAGCTTGCAGGCCTGTGTGATTATGTCGTTGCCTCGGAAGAGTTCGGCAGAGAGCTTTTCGGCAACAGCGGGACATTCGATGCAGAGGCGGCAGTCAGGCATATGTGTTCCTTTGGCGCCAGGGCTTCAACCATAACGCTCGGTGACAGGGGAAGCATCACGATTGCCGGTGATGAAGTTTTCCGCACCCCTGCTTTCAGGGTTAAAGTCGTAGACACTACAGGCGCAGGTGACGTCTTTCACGGAGGATATATATTCGGCCTGTTAAAAAAATGGGACATTAAAGACGTTGTGCGCTTTGCATCGGCCTTTGCAGCGCTTAAATGCAGGCAATTGGGCGGAAGGGCCGGGATTCCAACATTAAGGGAGACAGAGGATTTTCTCTCTGCTCATGTTTAAAATCCGGGGCTTATCTGGTAATATTAATTCATGCCGCAAACAGTAGTTCGGGGCAGTGTTTTCACGGCCATATTACGCCTGGAGGTAACTCATGAAAGAACTCGACAGGAACGAGGCGCTGGAACTCGCCTCCCCGTTTCCATACGTACTGGTGGTAACTCAGGATAACAGGGAAAGGCCGAATATAATAGGCCTCTCTTGGTGGATGTTTACGTCATGGGACCCATTGATGATAGCTATATCGGTAGGGCATGAAAAATACTCCCATGAATGCCTCGAACACCATAAGGAGTTTGTGCTTTGCTTCCCTTCGGAAGGACAGGAACAGGACGCCTGGACATGCGGCACAAAAAGCGGGAGGGACATGGACAAGTTCCAGGAAACAAAATTCAGGCCTGTACATTCGAAGAATGTAAAACCTCCCATGATTGAAGGCTCTACCGTTGCATATGAATGCAAAATCGTGAAACAGGTCGAGACCGGGGACCATACAGTATACATAGCTAATGTCGTGGCTGCACACGGCAGTCCTGAAAAGGTAAATCATCTCTATTCAGTGCACTATACAAAGTTAATCAGTCTCGGCTCCACCGGGGAGATAAAGACTGATTTAAAATTTAAAGAAGCCTGATGCTTGTCTGCTGATAATATTTTTCATAACAAGGACCGGGGGATCATGTCAAAGAAACGCATCATGGTTGTTGAAGATGAAGGCATAACAGCCATGCGGATAAAAAACAGCCTGGAGCAGATGGGATACGATGTTACATCAACGGTATATTCGGGTGAGGAGGCCCTTGCAAAGGCGGGGGAGGACAGTCCCGACCTGGTTATAATGGATATTGTTCTGGCCGGAAAACTGGACGGGATTGAGGCAGCGGGACAGATACGCGCCCTTTTAAACGTTCCGATTGTATATCTCACCGCTCACTCAGATGAAAAGATGCTTAAGAGGATAAAAGATACAGAGCCCTTCGGATATATAAACAAGCCCTTTGATGACCGGGAGCTGCGGGTGATAGTTGAAATCGCCTTTTACAAACATGAGACTGAGCAAAGGTTAAAGGAGCATAAGGAAGGGCTGGAAGCAATGGTCAGAGAGCGCACGTCTGAACTGGAATCCGCCTTTGAGCAGCTTCAGCATGCAGAGAAAAAACTGCGGCTCCGGGCAGAAGAACTTGAGGAAAGCAATACTGCCCTGAAGGTATATTCTCCCGCTCTTTGTGTTATAAAAGGTATGGACTTTTTTCAGGGCAAGTACTGGGATTATGAATCTGAAACTGGATACAAACATCTTAAATCAGGCCAATCAGTGCAGAAGCAATTTTTCCTGTCTGACCGGCGATAAAAACTGTCTCTGTGAAGTTGATCGCCTGATTGATCACAACCTGCTTTTTATCAAACCGGACCTAAATAATATATGTAATTACAGGATGTCGTTCGGATATTCCGCCTATTATTGCAATTGTCCGGCGAGGCTGGAGATTTATAAGCATTATAATATTTGACAGCCTGGACTCATAAATAAATGCCGGTCCCTTGAATAACTGCTTTATAACTTATTCTGATTATTTCCGGAATGATACCTGAAAGGATACGACGCATGGAAAAGCAGGTCCGGGAAATTCTGCATAATTTAAACTGGCTTCTGGAACCGCATGACAGTTCTGTTGAACTGGTCAGCATCCGGGGAAACGAGGTAGTCATCCGCGCTGTCGGCTCCTGCATCAAATGTGAAACAGACTGCATCGGAGTTGCCTTCAAAGAAAGATTGCCCGATGTCAAACTGGTCCGAAAATGAAATATTTCATCAAAATATCCCTGATAATCTTCGGCGCAATTTTCCTCCTGGCAGGCAATCTCTCTCATATATTCTTTCCCGGAACTTACTGGTTCCACACAGACCTCCATTCCTCCTTGGAAGTTATAGGCGCTGTATGCGCGTTACTGCTGGCTTCATTGATCCTGCAAATCAGAATAAATCATCAGCTCAGTTTTTTTTATATCTGGATAACCTGCGGTCTGACCGGGATGGGGATGCTGGATTTATTTCATTCACTTGTTGCTCCGGGGGAAGCTTTTGTCTGGCTCCATAGCATTGCCATATTCACAGGCGGTCTTTTTTTCGCCATGGTCTGGGTGCCGGAACAGAAAATTCCGGCACGATATTTGTCCCTCCTGCCGAGGGCCGCATTAATCACGACATTACTGTTAGGGTTCTTATCAATTGGATTGCCCGATTACATGCCGGCCATGTTATTGGAAGGGGGCGGCTTTACACAGTCGGCCCTTTTGATAAATCTTTCAGGGGGGCTTCTCTTTATTGCCGCGGCTGTGTGGTTTATCAAAAACTATATCCGGGACAGGGCCTTTGATTCGCTCCTGTTTTCCATTAATTCATACCTGTTCGGCGTTGCCGGCATATTGTTTTATTTCTCAGGCCTGTGGGACGCAGGGTGGTGGCACTTGCATGCTGTCCGGATAGCGGCATATCTTGTTTCCATTTACTATGCCTTTGGTGTTTATAAAAAACTGACGGACCAGCTCCAGGACCAGAAGGAAAAGGCGCAGCGATATCTTGATGTGGCTGCCTCCATTCTCGCCGTCCTCGATGTTCATGAAAATGTCGTTCTCATCAATCGCAGGGGATGTATGCTATTAGGGCGCAGGGAAGAAGAGATCACCGGAAGAAACTGGTTTGATACGGTCCTGCCGGAAAGATCCAGAAATGATGCGAGATTCTTTTTCAGGAAACTGATATCAGATACGGTAAATCAATATACGCACTCTGAAACTCCTGTTTTGACCAGGAAAGGCGATGAGAGGCTCATAGCCTGGCATAATACATTACTCAAAGACGACGAAGGCAGGATAAAGAGCGTCCTTATTTCAGGAGAAGACGTCACGGACCGCAAGAAAGCAGAAGAGGAGCTCCTGCAGGCCCATCAATTGCTTGAAACAAGAATCAGGGAAAGGACCACTGAGCTTGAAGAAAAGAATATTCTCTTAAAGGAAGAAATTCATGAGCGCAGGACAGCAGAGGAAAAGCTGAAACTGGCCGGCGCATATAACCGAAGCCTGATTGAGGCAAGTCTTGATCCCCTCGTCACAATCTCTGCCGACGGGAAAATCACCGATGTAAACGCCGCCACGGAAAAGGTGACCGGGTACTCAAGAGAAGAACTTATCGGGTCTGATTTTTCAGAGTATTTTATCGAACCTGAAAAGGCCAGGGAAGGTTATCAGAAGGCTTTCAGGGAAGGGACAGTCTATGATTATGAACTGGAAATCAGTAACCGGAACGGTCATACAACTCCGGTACTGTATAATGCCTCGGTCTACAGTAATGAGGCGGGCGAAATCATCGGCGTATTTGCAGCAGCCCGCAATATTGCTGAGCGCAAGAAGATGGAAGACAGGATAAGGTCATCTCTTCAGGAAAAAGAGGTGCTTTTGCAGGAAATACATCACCGGGTAAAGAACAATATGACCGTGATCTCCAGTTTACTCAAACTCCAGGCAGATAAAGTGACGGACGAATATTACCGAGAGCTGTTTAACGAGAGTACAAACCGGATAAAGACAATGGCCCTCATACACGAAAAACTCTACCGTTCAGACGATCTCGCCCGGATTGTGTTCAGTGATTATCTTAAGGACATGATGGACAATATAGTGGGTTCATATGGTGTGAATGCCCGAAAGGTCCATTTCAAAAAAGAGTTAGAGATGATCACCCTCCCACTTGACACCTCAATCCCCTGCGGCCTCATCGTCAATGAACTCCTGTCCAATTCCCTGAAGTACGCGTTCCCTGACCGCAAGAGCGGAGAGATCATTGTGTCTCTCAGGAAAAATAACGGCAAGATCGAATTGACGGTCGGTGATGACGGTATCGGCCTGCCCGCGGACCTGGATTTCAGAAACACCGGCTCATTGGGCCTGAATATTGTAAATGCCCTCGTGAGACAGATCCGTGGGGACATCGAACTGCATCGGGAGCAGGGTACGGAATTCATCATTACCTTCAGGAGTGATAACTAATGAAAACGAAACGCATCATGATAGTCGAGGACGAAGGCATTACCGCCATGAGTATAAAAAACAGCCTGGAAGAGACGGGATATACCGTTTCATCAGTGGTGTCCACAGGAGAGGAAGCCGTAAAGAAGTCCGGAGAGGACCGGCCGGACCTGGTGCTTATGGACATTGTCCTCAACGGTCAGATGGACGGGATCGAGGCCGCCCGGCACATACAGTCACGTTTCAACATTCCGGTTGTGTATCTTACAGCTTATTCAGATGATAAAATGATCGACAGGGTAAGAGAAACAACGCCCTTTGGATATATTATTAAGCCCTTTGACGAAAGGGAGCTCCGGGTGGCCGTAGAGATAGCCCTTTATAAACATGATATTGAAAGGAAATTAATAGAAAGCGAGAGGGAACTGAGGAAACACCGTGAGCAGCTGTCCAAGCTTGTGGAAGAGCGTACCTCTGAACTTCGGTCCTCCTATGATCTTCTCAAGGAGGAGATAAATGACCGGAGGGTGGCAGAGGCGGAGACCATACGCGCCGGCCAGCTCGCAGCGCTGGGAGAGCTGGCTGCGGGAGTTGCCCACGAAATAAACAACCCCATCAACGGCATTATGAACTATGCCCAGCTGCTGCTGAATAAAAGCATACCGGACAGCAGTGAGCAGGACATAGCTGCCCGGATCATAAAAGAAAGTGACCGCATTGCCCATATTGTAAAGAGCCTTCTCTCATTCGCCCGTGAAGGCAAAGAAGAGAAGAATCCTGTAAGAATTCAGGATATAATGTCCGACACTCTCGGCCTGACTGAAACACAGCTGAAAAAGGACAGCATTAAAATTGAGATAGATATCCCTGTAAATCTGCCCCGCATCAACGCACAGCCTCAGCAGCTTGAGCAGGTCTTTTTGAACATCATCAGCAATGCAAGATACGCACTGAACCAGAAATATCCGGGGGGGCATAAGAATAAAATCCTTGAGATCCGGTGCAAAGAAATAATGATCGATAAAAAACCGTATGTCCGTCTATCATTTAACGATAGAGGGGCTGGAATCCCTGAAGCCTTACTGGGCAAGGTAATGAACCCTTTCTATTCTTCCAAACCCTCCAATGTCGGCACAGGGCTTGGCCTGAGCATCAGTCACAGCATAATAAAGAACCACGGGGGCAAACTGGTAATCGACAGCGTCGAAGGGGAATTTACAAAAGTCATAATTGATGTGCCGGTAACGAATTGAGAATTCTGCTATTTCCTGAAAGACCCGATTTTCCTGTAATCACCCTTTAACTGCTGAACAAGACTTTCCCGTTTCTCAAGCAGACGTGGACCTGTGCGGGGTTTTGTTCTGTTCAAAACATACCCGGTAAAAAAAGGCAGCATGAGGCTGCAATCCCCGTAAGAGACAATTGTTTTTGAAAGCGCCGTCGGGTCCACCTTTCCCCATGAAACAGCCTCAGAGGGAGTTGCGCCGCTGAGCCCCCCTGTGTCCGGCCGAGCATCGGTAAACTGAATAAAATAATCATGCCCTTCCTCGGGGAGTCCGAGCACTTCCTGTATATGCGGCTCGGTCTGCAGTACAAAGTTTTTGGGGCTGCCGCCACCCAGAAGCAGCACCGCGCTCTTGCCGCCATGTTTTTTTATGTCGTAGACATAACTGGTCACTTCATTTATATCGCAATGAGTGTCCATGGGAATCGGCTTGTCGTCAAGCATCAATGCCGCGATGTTCATTCCGATGCTTGAGTCAGCGGGTGATGACGTATGAATAGGCACCCCGGCTTCATAAGCAACAGCAAGGAGACTCTCGTCCTTCAACTCCGGTTTTATTTTTATGATTTCCCTTCCAAGGATGGCGTGAATATCAGCGCTTGAGCAGGGGCCGGAAATATTCTTCGCTTCACGCTTGAGCGTTTCACGAACGAAATTGTCCGTATCCAGGAGGGCGTCATAGTTCATGAAAATGTCATATATCCGGATGATCCCCTTTTCCCGTAATTTCCCGTCGTCTACAGCCGCGTGTCCCTCACAGAATTCATACCCCAGCATATAATGAAGATCGTGATACAGATTCGCGCCGGTTGACACAATCCAGTCAATCAGGCCCTCTTTTATCAGAGGGATCAGGCAGCTGCGCCCGATGCCGGCAGGGACCAGCGCGCCGGAAAGCGAAACGCCTGTCCTTACGTTCTCCTTTGCCATATGTCCCGCAAAAAGCTCACAGGCCTTTCTGAAGGTCCCTGCATTGAATGAAAACATTGAACTCTCAATTAACTGGTCCACCGTCATGCCTTTGGTGACAGGCCGCGGATTCAGCGGCGCATGCCTGCCGGGGCATCCTGATTTCTTGCTCATTTTCATCGTATAAGACTCCTTGCGCTATTAATACTTTTTTATAACTTATAAATATGGTTGAGAGATATCAGATATTATAATCTTGCAGTCTGCTTCTCACTGGCTATGACAGAAATCCCGGATGGGTCCAGATGGGCGCGCCAGTATGGTTTCTTGATATCGTATCCGATGTGCACGCCTTCCTCGATTATATTGAATGAATCGACAATGGTCTTGTTCAGACTACAGCCCTTTTTCAGCACTACATAATCCATAATAATTGAATCCTTTATCTCGACACCGTCTTCAATAACTACTCCCCGGCGGATGACCGAATTCGAAATCTTCGACTTATTTATCAGGACCCCTTCGGCAATTATGCTGTTTGTAATCTCTCCGCCGATTATTTTTGTGGCAGGCAACTCATTGCGCGCCGGGCGGATAGGCCAGAGCTCGTTATTTATTTCAAACACAGGCTTTTCACCCAGCATATCCTGATGCGCGTCCCAGAAGGCCTTTATTGACCCTACATCCCTCCAGTATCCCGGCTCTTCATATAGCCTGGCGCCGTCTATTTTGTTCGTAGCAAAATCATATGCAAAGATTTTTTCGCCGTCATTCAGCAAATTTGGGATGACATGCTTGCCAAAATCATTCTGTTTATTCCGTTCAGCCTGGATAAGTCCCTTAATAAGTGAATCCGTGTTGAAAATATAATTGCCCATTGAGCAGTATGCCCTTGTGGGATCATTAGGCATCGACGGGGGATTCTGGGGTTTCTCGATAAACGCCTTTATTCTCCCGCTGTCTTCCGCGTCAATAATGCCGAATGCGCTGGCCTGTCCAATGGGCACCGGCATTGCAGCCACTGACACGTCAGCATTGTGCTCCATGTGAAAATCGATCATCTGCCTGATGTCCATCCGGTATATATGATCGGCCCCGAAGACAATAACAAGCTCGGGCTTGTGCTGACGGATCAGATTAAGATTCTGGAAAACGGCATTTGCGGTGCCCTGGAACCAGTCCGGACCATACCTCATCTGGGGCGGGACAACCGTAACAAAATGGTTGCTCATGACAGATGACAGTCCCCAGTTTTCTCTAATATACTCAATTAATGACTGTGACTTGTACTGTACAAGCAGATAGATGGAATAAATTTGCGAATTAATAAGATTGCTGAGGACAAAATCCACTATTCGATACCGTCCGCCGAACGGCACCGACGGTTTGGAGCGCTCAAATGTAAGGGGGAAAAGCCTTTCCCCTCTGCCGCCGGCCATGATCATTGCAAGTACTCTTGGATAAGCCATAATCTTTACCTTTCAACAAAAATTATTCGATGACATTATTATACAGCAATGAATTATTGAGTGGTTAAAATAACCGAAAATTCAGTTTAATTGCAATGGCATAATGAAATCAAGATGCGACTAATAAAATTGTAGGGCGGGGGTTTCCCGCCCTAATATATTAAAACAAGATTCAGGCAAAGACAAGGGCGGGGAGACCCCGCCCCTACAATTGCTTGAGATGGTGGAGGCGCCGGGAATCGAACCCGGGTCCGGAAGTACTACTTCTAAGCGTCTACATGCTTATCATGCCTGTTAACTTTCAGAACCGGAAACGCCGGCAGGAAAACTTTTCCGGGTCCTATCCCTCTTAATCTCGCCTGAAGGTCAAGGGCGACCCCTTCAGACCAGCCTGCTAGTTGACGCCCCTTCAGGGTAGCAGGTATTCCCCGGGAAGCGCGCTGCTTAATTAAGCGGCGAGTGCCAGTTCGTTGTTGGCGTTTGTGTTTTTTACTGCCTTTTTACGTGGTGACAGTGCCACGGCATGCAACTTAGACCTCATAACCCCCGTCGAAACCTGTCGCCCCCTGCCTCTAGTTTTATTATATCATAGAGGACATGAAGATAAGACTGCATTGACAATGTAAATATTGTTTAGTTATGGTCAACTGAAATGATCCCTTTTAAAGACGACAATCCTACACGACATTTTCCGGTTGTAACAATTGCCCTGATTACCGCCAATCTTGCTGTATTTATATTTGAGGTTCTCTCGCCATCCGACCATCAGAGGATTGCGTATGCATATGGAGCTATACCCCATGCCATTTTAACTTTCGATGAGCTGCAACCAATGCATCCATTCTTAACCATATTTACGTCCATGTTCATGCATGGAGGACTGCTTCACCTGGGCTCCAATATGCTTTTTTTATGGATATTCGGGAACAATATTGAAGACAGACTGGGATATGTAAAGTTCGTAATATTTTATCTGTTGTGCGGCATAGTTGCAGCATACGCTCATGCATTTGCAAATCCTGAGTCCACGGTACCTATGATAGGAGCAAGCGGCGCTGTATCAGGAATACTGGGGGCATATATTCTCCAGTTCCCTCATGCAAAAATACATACTCTGGTTTTTTTCTTCTTTTTTATTCAGGTAGTAAGACTGCCCGCAATAATCGTTATCGGTTTCTGGATAGGAATCCAGGTTTTAAATGGAGTTATCAGTCAGGGATCGTCCAGTCATGGCGGCATAGCATGGTTTGCACATATCGGTGGTTTTATATTTGGCATGCTGATGATCAAATCCTTCATTAAGAACAGAAGCAGACGGTTATTCGATTGATATATCAAATAAATACATAAGGTCCCACGTGATATCAACGATCAATCAAACAATTACATTCCTCTTATAAAATGACCAATTCTGAGATAATTAGAGATTATAAGCAATATTCACTCGATAATATCCGATATTGACAATTATCTGCTATTAAGAAGCCTTGTTTTAGTGATTGATTAATATTATATTAGCACTCGCTCGCTTAGAGTGCTAAAATCATTACAACACCATTAACCATCAAAAGGAAATTTCATCTTAACAAGAAAGGAGAGACGAATATGAACTTAAGACCACTTAAAGACAGGGTGCTGATTAAATACTCTGAAGAGCCGGAAAAAAGCGCAGGAGGACTCTTTATCCCCGACACTGCAAAAGAAAAGCCGCAGAGGGGGGAAATCGTAGCAGTAGGTTCAGGCAAGATTACCGAAGACGGCAAGGTCCAGAAGATGGAAGTAAAAGTCGGCGATATCGTACTGTTCGAAAAATATTCCGGTTCCAAGATAAACATCGATGACACGGAATACCTGATAATCAAAGAAGACGACATTCTTGGAATTGTACAAAAATAATAAAACAAAATCTGTTTAGTTCAGAAGGAGGATATGATGGCAAAGCAATTGCTTTTTGATGAAGATGCAAGAAAGAAAATACTCAAAGGTGTAACTACCCTGAGTGATGCCGTAAAGTCAACTCTGGGTCCAAAAGGAAGAAACGCAATCCTTGATAAAAAATTCGGGGCTCCGACAATTACCAAGGACGGAGTGACCGTAGCCAAGGAAATCGAACTTAAAGACCCTTATGAAAACATGGGCGCACAGCTTGTCAGAGAAGTAGCAAGCAAAACTTCTGATGTAGCAGGTGACGGCACCACTACGGCCACTGTACTCGCATATGCGATATACAGAGAGGGCATGAAACACGCAGCAGCAGGCGCAAACACCATGGACATCAAGAGAGGTATAGAGAAGGCGGTTGAGGCCATTGTTGCAGAGTTAAAGAAAAACAGCAAGACCATACAGGACAAAAAAGAGATCGCACAGGTTGGAACGATCTCCGCAAACAATGACTCTGAAATCGGCAATTTAATTGCGGATGCAATGGACAAAGTCGGTAAAGACGGAGTTATTACCGTAGAAGAGGCAAAAAGCATGCAGACAACACTCGACGTAGTGGAAGGCATGCAGTTTGACAGGGGTTATATCTCTCCTTATTTCGTGACCGATCCTGAGAGGATGGAGTGTTCCATGGAGGACGTACTGATACTGATCCATGAAAAAAAGATCAGCTCCATGAAAGACCTGCTTCCTATTCTCGAGCAAACAGCGAAGCTGGGAAAGCCTCTAATGATAATCTCTGAGGAAGTGGAAGGCGAAGCCCTTGCTACCCTCGTTGTTAACAAGCTCCGCGGCACACTGCAGGTATGTGCAGTAAAGGCCCCCGGCTTTGGTGAGAGAAGAAAGGCCATGCTTGAGGACATCGCGATACTCACCGGCGGGACCCTGATAGCAGAGGACCTCGGCATAAAACTCGAAAGCATAACCTTAAATGACCTTGGACGGGCAAAAAAGATCACCGTTGACAAGGAAAACACAACCATCGTTGAAGGCGCTGGCGATACCGATAAAATCAAAGGCCGTGTCAAACAGATCAAGGCCCAGATCGATGAAACTTCTTCCGATTATGACAGGGAAAAGCTCCAGGAGCGTCTCGCAAAAATTGTCGGCGGAGTTGCTGTAATCAATGTCGGGGCTGCAACTGAAACAGAAATGAAAGAGAAGAAAGCGCGGGTTGAAGATGCACTCCATGCTACAAGAGCAGCTGTTGAAGAAGGCATAGTCGCCGGAGGCGGAGTCGCGCTGTTAAGGGCAATCCCCGTATTAGACAGTCTGAAACTGGATGTAGACCAGCAGATTGGTGTAGACATAATTAAAAGAGCTCTTGAAGAACCGATCAGGCAGATTGTAAACAATGCAGGGCTTGAAGGTTCTGTTATCGTTGACAGAGTCAAGAACGATAAAAACAAGAACTTCGGATTTGACGCCAATGCAGAAGAATACTGCGACATGATAAAATCAGGCATCATCGACCCGACAAAGGTCACGAGATATGCCCTTCAGAACGCGGCTTCCGTAGCGGCATTAATGCTGACCACAAGCGTCATGATATCCGACATTCCGGAAGAATCAAAAGGTCCGGAAATGCCGGCCGGCATGGGCGGCATGGGCGGCATGGGTGGAATGGGCGGAATGTACTAAAAGAATCCGACTGCTTAAGCAACCTGAAAAGGGTGAGGGTGTTCCCTCACCCTTTTTTTACTTCATCTTTGAATTCCCTTCACCCCAGCCATTTCATTGTCAAATGAAGCGTTATGTGATATGCTTTCTACAGTCAGCGAAATAGATTCGTTACTAACCAGATTAACAAGAAAGAGGTTGTAATAAAGACCAATGAAGAACATTTATTTTATAGAAGCAAAATCCCCGGGGTCTCATATTTTCAGCTTTACC
>JAGVNU010000044.1 GCA_020053105.1 Thermodesulfovibrionia bacterium | reverse complement strand
GATCTGACCCTTCTCCACCACGATCCGGCTTCCCTTGTTTTTGATCGCCGCCTCGGCGTTGGCAATGGAGTCCTGTGAATAAAAGACCGAAAAGTCCGTCAGCTCCACAGCCACGGTGTTTTTTCGACGTGCGGTTTGACTTCAATGAACGACACGTTATGGAACACCACCTGGTTCTTTTCCACCGCCCGTTTGTCGAACACATCGGCGGGAATATACTTCGGCGAGATATCGATCCCCTTGCTCCGCGCCTCGTCCAGCACGTTGGGGAACAGCCCCATCTCGAACTCAAAGCCCAGGATGTCAACCTTGGTGTTGTGCTTCTTCCTGCATTCCAGGATGATCTCCTCGACGAACAGCCGCGTCACCGGCAGGTTCACCGGTCCCACCGCCACCAGCCGCCCGGCCTTCTTCCCGTGAAACGCCGCAAAGCCCGTCGTCTTCTCCGCCCGATAGGCCCGCAGGATCAGGTCGAGGAACGCCGCCTCTTTTTCTTCCAACTGCTTTTGCTGCTCCGCTTCGCGCAGGTTCGGATTGATGCCGATGTAGTGCTGCCGCTCGTACTTGCCCAGGTTGAGGATTTCAAAGGCGCGGTAGCCCTTGCCCTCGTCCTTGAGTGCGCGCTGTACGCCTATCATCCGCTTGCGCGTGGTGTGTATGCCGAATTTGCCAAGGTCGGTGGCAATCCATTTGCGCCCCAGCTTCTCCGCTACGGCGGCGGTGGTGCCGGAGCCGCAGAAGAAGTCGGCGATCACGTCGCCTTCGTTGGAGGAGGCATTGATGATACGTTCAAGTAATATGAATGGCTTCTGGGTTGGATATCCCAACGCTTCTTTAGCTGAATTGTTGATTTTGTCTAAATTCCAGACATCATCAACAACTACACCCTGTTCCATAACTTCATCAAGGTATCGTTTTATTCTTTGTCCACCACCTGCATCAGATAAGACATACTCGCGTCCATCGTCATCTATTCTGATTTTTTGTTTTCTGGCTTTGACATAAGCTTCTTTTGATTCCCAAGGTTCAAAGAAAGAGTTGAAGATAGGTTGATCTGACTTTGCATAGAAATAAATTGTATCGTGTCTTCGTTCAAAAGATGTCGACAACTTCTTATTCCATCCGCTATAGTGCCAAGCTATTGCATTATTGAAATGTCCTTTCCCGAAAACCTCATCAAGCACAAGTCTTATATATCCATTCACCCGCCAATCACAATGCACATAAATGCTCCCATCCTCGGCCAGCAGATCACGCATCAGCGCCAGCCGCTCGTAAATCATCGCAATGAAGGAATCCGCACCTCTGCCCCACGTGTCGCGGTAGGCGTTCTCTTCGAGGATGTTGGGCTTCTTGGTGAAGGTGTCGCCGCCAATCTCGATGTCCATGCTAAAATCGTAGCCCACATCGAAAGGTGGATCTATGTAGATCAGTTTGATGCCGCCCTGCTTTTCGATCTCCTCGCGCAACGGGCCGTTCTTCAGCGATGAGAGGATAAGCTTATTGTCGCCCCATATCAGTTTATTCGTCCAGCCCTTGAGTTGGCGCCCGCGTTCATCAAAAAGACTTGATTGCAATGCCGTGTCTTCCGGCTTCTCAGCGCGCGGCTCGTCCACCTGCTCGATGACCTGAAAGGGCAGGACGATATTACAGACCTCGCTCGTCTTACCGTTCCAGACCAGCTCCACCTCCCGCTTGTCCTCAAACAGCAGAAAGCGATATTTCTCCGGCAGGGGTTTGTCCGCCTCTATGTAGCGCAGGATTTCCTGCTGTTCCTGTTCTGTCAATCGTGGCATAAAAATGCTCTCCTTCGCTGTGTTCTGCCCGGTGTCATGCCTGGGGCACTATAGAAAATATAACACTCCGCCGCCCTTTTCGGCACCTCGTAGTAGAATGAACCGCGCGTTAAACCTCCCCCGTGCATCCTTGGCAAGGGTGCGCTGATAGACAGGTATAATGAACTGCTTCGGCCCTTTCAGAAAATTCATCACATTAACAGCTTGCGCTATCACTGTTTTTCTTGTCCCCCTCAAAAAGGTTTAATAATGATAATACGACAAGCCCGTTAAAGACAAGACCTATTTATTCCTGACAGGCACTTATTATTTTTCTTAACACTTAGAAGGGAAAGATGGTGCCGAAGAGGGGACTCGAACCCCTATGGCTCTCGCCACACGGCCCTCAACCGTGCGCGTCTACCAGTTCCGCCACTTCGGCATAATCGGATATTAAAAAAGACGAATGTAATTATAAAACACTCTACTTGTTCAAAACAAGTATGCAATAAAAAAACCGTACAAGCGCTTCATCTGCCTGAACGGTTTCATCAATAAATAATGCAGTCAACCCAGAATCGACAATTTCACCAGGTTAAGTAAAATCGAGGGAAAGATACCGCAGATAAGGACCATCATCGCGGTGACCGCCAATGCGACACTCATGGAAGGTGAGTTGGTAAGGGTTACCTCTTTTACCGGGTCTTTCATATACATATACATTACGACTCTTAAATAAAAGAAGGCGGAGATGGCGCTGAATACAACGGCTATGATCGCCAGATATACGTATCCCGCATTGATGGCCTCCAGGAATATATAGAACTTGCCGACAAACCCTGCTGTCGGCGGGATTCCGGCAAGAGAGAACATGAAAATAAGCATCAGCGCAGAGGCCAGTGGATGGCTCTTTGAAAGGCCCATATAGTCTTCAAGGTTTTCGCCCTGAAAGCCTTCGCTTCTTAGCATGATCACTATCGCAAAGGCCCCGATATTCATAAAGAGATATATCATCAAATAATTAATGGTGCTCGTAAGACCGTCGTGCGTCCCCGTAATAATCCCGAGAAGCATGTACCCGGCATGGGCAATGGAGCTGTACGCGAGCATCCGTTTTATGTTCGTCTGTGCCAGGGCGATGAGGCTTCCCGTCGCCATAGTGATAACAGCTATCGGTATCAGAATAGCCGACCACTGGACCTGCATCCCGGCAAAGGCGTCAAACAGCACCCTCCCGAGTACGGCAAAGCCGGCGGCCTTCGGACCGACAGACATAAACGCGGTAATAGATGTGGGAGAACCCTCATATACATCGGGGGCCCACATATGAAATGGAACAAGTGCGATCTTGAAGCCGAACGCGACAATAATAAATATCAGCCCGAGATACGCAATCGGATTGTCCATAATGCTTAACGCGCCCAGGGCCTCTGCAATCCCCTTGAGATTGGTCGTCCCGGTGAGCCCGTAAGTAAGAGAAATACCGTACAGAAGGAAGGCCGATGAAAACGCCCCGAGGAAAAAGTATTTTATCGCCGCCTCATTAGAGCGCGGCTGTTTCCTCATAAAACCGGCCAGGATATAAGTAGAAAGGGCCATCAACTCAAGCCCGAGATAGAGAATGATTAAATCCGCGGCAGAGGCCATAATCATCATGCCCGCTGTAGAAAACATGATGAGGGCGTAATATTCTCCGTGAGACGCCTTTTCTATTGCCATGTATTTTAATGAAATGCATATCGTCAGGATAATATTCAGATAAAATATCAGCTTGAAGAAATTGGAATACCCGTCCACTACGAACATCCCGGCAAAGGCCGTCTGCGGCCCGTAAAAGCCAAAGAGTTTATACGTCCCGTACAGCGCGACAATCGTTCCGGCTATTCCAACAGCAGCGATCAATTCTTTTTTTCTGACAACAAGATCAAGCAGCATCAGTATCAGACCCACACATATCAGGGTCAGTTCCGGAACAAGCAGCCGCATATCAAGCAGACTAATAGTCGTTTCCATTTCCATTAGAAAATCTCCATTATATATTTGGCTATCATGTTTTCGTTACCGGCAACAGCGGTCAATTCCATCTGCTGGATTAAATGCTCAACCGACGCATGCATGTATTCCAGAAAGGTATTCGGATAAAACCCTATCCAGAAGACAAACACGAACAACGGGACCAGGGTAAGGACCTCTCTCAGGTCCAAATCCCTGACGGGGTGATGTCCTGAGGCTTCATAGTCAGGATTTGCGTCCTGGAAAAAGATCCTCTGATAAAGCCACAGCATATACCCTGCGCCGAGGATAATTCCCGTGGCAGCAAACACCCCTAATATTTTATTGGCCTTAAATGCGCCGAACATTATCAGAAACTCCCCGATAAACCCGTTCGTTGCCGGAAGACCTACGGAGGCAAAGGTCAGTATCATAAATAAACCGGCGAACCAGGGGACAAGCCCGGCAAAGCCTCCGTAATCGGCAATTACCCTTGTATGCGTCCTTTCATAAATAATCCCTATCATCAGGAACATCGCGCCGGTGATAATACCGTGGTTTAACATTTGAAGTATCCCGCCCTCGACCCCCTGTGTATTAAGGGCAAACAGGCCGAGCGTGACGTAACCCATGTGACTTACGCTGGAATAGGCGATCAGCCGCTTGAAATCCTTCTGGGCAAAGCACACCAGCGCCCCATAGATGATTGCTATGACGGAAAGGACCATTATCGGCCCCATGAAAAACTTCGTAGCATCAGGCAGCATGGGCATGGAAAATCTCAAAAAGCCATACGCCCCCATTTTGATCAGGACCCCTGCAAGTATCACACTGCCTGCCGTTGGCGCCTCAGTATGCGCGTCGGGAAGCCACGTGTGGACCGGAAACATGGGGACCTTAACCGCAAAGGCCGCAAAAAACGCAAGGAACAGCCAGAACTGAAGCTGAAACGGAAACTGTGCATGCATATTGCTGAGGGCCAGGATATCAAGGGTATTCCCGCCTGCAAAATACAATACGACAATACCGACCAGCATGAGCACGCTTCCGACCAGGGTATAAAGGAAGAACTTGATTGTAGCGTAAAGCCTGTTCTGGCCTCCCCATACACCGATTATTAAAAACATGGGGATCAGCATAGCTTCCCAGAAGATATAGAACAGGAAGAAATCCAGGGAGGCAAATACTCCGAGCATCGCTGCTTCCAATATGAGAATGGCTATGTGAAATTCCTTGACTTTGCTTGCAATGGACTTCCACGAAACAAGGACACAGAGTACGCTGAGTATGGTCGTGAGAAAGATAAACAGAATGCTTATCCCGTCAATACCGACAAAATAATTTATCCCCCAGGACGGGATCCACGGGACCTTTTCCACAAACTGCATCTTGTGCGTGGTCTTGTCGAAATGCTGCAGAAGAGGAAACGCCACAAAGAAATTCGCGACGGTAAAGGCAAGGGTGGTCCATCTGACGGCCCCCGCGTTGCTTATAAACAGGAGCAGCAGTGCGCCCAGGACTGGAAGGAATACCGTCCAACTGAGTATCGAATAGCCAAGCTGGTTATAAATTATATCTTCCATTGTTCCTTATTTCTTTCTGCCACTGACTTTCCTGCTTTGTTCACGTGGCTCATATAAATTCTATTTCAGGAAAACCCATATACCGACTATACACACCGCGCCTATCGCCATAACAAGGGCATAGTTGGACAGCATGCCGGTCTGGACCTCTCTGAATTTTCTTCCGAAGGCGCCGATTAAGTTGGGTACGCCGTTAACGATCCCTTCAATAATATATGTGTCAAATCCGAGAATGATCTTGTCCGAGGCCTTAAGCATGGGCTGGACCAATGTCTTGCTATAGAGTTCATCGATATAGTATTTGTTGAACAAGAGCTTATGAACCGGCGCGAACCTGTCCTGCAACTTTTGCGGCAGCCCGGTATTTTTAATATACATGTTATAAGCAACCATCCATCCCAGGACAGCCACGGCTATGGAAACCAGTATTACAAATATTTCCTCGGCATGAGTGCCGTGCCCTGCCGGATGCCCGAGCACAGGCGCAAGGAATTCTCCGATCCTGTCCCCGTGTTCCAGAAAGATCGGGGGGATACCGACATAGCCCGCAAACACCGCGCCGAAGGCAAGAAACATAAGCGGCACGGTAATCACCGGCGGTGATTCATGGATGTGATGCTCATGCTCATGTGACCCCCGGAACGTGCCGTGGAAGGTGAGGAATATCAATCTCCAGGAATAAAAGGCGGTCAAAAGCGCCGCAAGGGCGGCAAGCAGCCAGAGGAACTTGCCGAGGTCCCCGCCCTGGTAGGCCCTCCAGAGGATTTCGTCCTTGCTGAAAAAGCCTGAGAAGAACGGAATGCCGGTGATGCTCAACGTGGCCAGGATGAACACCTTGTACGTTATGGGCATGTATTTTTTCAGTCCGCCCATCTTCTGCATGTTCTGCTCATCATGATGACCGGCATGATGAAGTGCATGGATCACACTTCCTGAACCGAGAAAGAGCAGCGCCTTGAAATATGCATGTGTATAAAGATGAAATATTCCGGCAGAGTATGCCCCTACGCCGAGGGCGAGGAACATGTATCCGAGCTGGCTGACAGTTGAATAAGCTATGACCCGTTTTATGTCGTTCTGCACAAGCGCGATAGTTGCCGCAAATATTGCGGTCAGGCCTCCCGTTATAGCGACTGTATTCATGGCAACCGGAGACATACTGAAAAGAGGATTGCAGCGGGCCACCATAAACACTCCGGCAGTAACCATTGTTGCGGCATGAATCAAAGCAGACACAGGAGTCGGGCCTTCCATTGCGTCAGGAAGCCAGACATGCAGCGGCAGCTGGGCCGATTTCCCGACCGCGCCGCAGAAAAGCAGCAGGCATATGAGGGTAATCAGGTTAACGTCGTTACCCAGTATATTAATGGTCTGTCCTGCAATGCTTCCCGCCTTATCAAAGACCTGCATAAATTCAAGACTGCCGAAGGTGAGATAAATAAGGATCACGCCAAGTCCGAAACCAAAGTCTCCGAACCTGTTGACGATGAAAGCCTTCTTCCCGGCATCACTCGCTGACTTTTTGTGAAACCAGAAGCCGATAAGAAAATATGAACAGAGGCCGACCGCCTCCCAGCCGAAATACATGACCAGGAAATTATTGCCCATGACCAGCATGAGCATTGAAAACACGAACAGGCTCAGGTAGGCAAAGAACCGGTAATAACCTGGGTCTCCGTGCATGTAGCCTATAGAATAAATAAAGATAAGCGTGCTTATGGATGTAACGACAATAAGCATTATCGCCGAGAGCTGATCAATCAGGAAGCCCACAGAAACATTAAAATCACCGGACACGATCCAGCTGTAGATATTCACGTTTACGTCATGCCCGCCCAGCACATCAAAAAAAGCGCTGACAGCAAGGATAAACGACCCTGCCACAGCAGGCACGGCAATCCAGTGGGCCTTGTCCTTGATATAATTACGCCCGAACAGGATGTTGATAAGGAATGATATAAACGGGAGTAATGGTATCAGTGTATATTTCAGCATTTTTCATCTCCGTAGGGGCGTATTGCAATGCGCCCTTACATCTTCATCCTTTTAATAAGTTAATCTCATCCACCTTGATCGTGGGATTGTTTTTATAATATGCGATCAATATCGCCAGACCGATCGCTGCCTCGGCTGCTGCAACGGTAATAACAAAAAAGACCAGTATCTGCCCCCTCATGGACTGCAGGTAATGGCTGAAGGCCACAAGGCTGATGTTAACGGAATTCAGCATGAGCTCTATGGATATGAAAATAATCAGCAGATTGCGCCTTGCAAGAAAACCAAAGACGCCGATGCTGAACATCACCGCGCTTAAGACTATGTACCAGCTTAATGGGACCAATTAAAACCTCCTGAAAAAGCGGTCCAGGCCGCTCAAACTGTTTGAACAGTTATTCATTCAATCCTCTTCTTCGCCAGCACCACTGCTCCTATGATGGCCACGAGGAGCACAATAGACGCTACTTCAAAAGGCAGAAGATATTCCGTATATAAAACCTTTCCTATAGTCATCATGCTGCCTTCGGATTTTATTGCCTCTATAGAATATTTTCCAAGGGCCGGAAGCACTGTTATTTTCCCCAGTATTGACACCAGAAACACCGCCAGTATTATCCCTATGCCGGCGCCGAGAGGCCACTGGGCCTGATACTTCTTGACCGTCTCCTCTTTTCTCAGGTTCAGCATCATGATGACAAACAAAAATAACACAAGGATCGCCCCCGCGTAGACAATGATCTGTATCGCTGCCAGGAACTCGGCGTTCAAAAAAAGATATAGACCGGCGATATGAATAAAAAGCACCAGCATCCACATGACGCTGTGCACGGGATTTTTCCTGGTCACCACGAGCAGCGACAGGGTTGTCATTGCCGTTGCGAAATATGCAAAAAACAATTGCGGCAGCGTCATACGGACTTCCTCTCTTCTGATTTAGCTTCTGATTTAACTGGTCCGGGAGCTGCAAAATCAACGGCCTTCGGCCTCCAGAACTTCTCGAAATATACCCTGCCCTTTTCTCCTGCCATGTTTTTGTCCCAGTTCTCTAAAAGCCTCTCTTTTGTATAGTAAAATTCCTCTCTCGTGTAACCCGAATATTCAAAAACCTCCGAGAGCGCCAGGGCGCCGAACGGACATGCCTCAACACATAAGGCGCAAAATACGCAGCGCAAGACCTCAACCTCGTATCTGTCGACAACCTTCTTGTGGTCGTCTCCTTCGCTAGTGTAAATATGTATGCACTGAGATGGACACATTGCAGCGCAGAGTCCGCAGCCCACACACTTTTCCTTCCCCGTTGCGGAATCCCTGACCAGCGCGTGAAGTCCCCGTGAACCGGGAACAGGCTCTCTCTTTTCGGTCGGGTACTGCCTTGTCACCGACGGGGACACCATGTGCTTAAATGTTAAGGCAAGCCCCTGCAGGATTTCGAAGAAGAATACTTTCTTGATTAATTCATTGGCAGTCATTTTATTATTTATCTCTCCCAATTATTTCCATAATATTTTCACCAGTCCGGTCAAGACAATATTCGCCAGCGCCACCGGGATAAATATCTTCCAGCCCAGTCTCATGAGCTGGTCATATCTGTATCTGGGGAGCGTGGCCCTTATCCAGAAATAAAGAAAGATGAACGCATAGACCTTTATTAAAAACCATATGACCGGCGGGACACTCGCAAAAATCCAGAACCCGGGTCCGCTCCAACCGCCGAAAAAGCATATTACAGCAAGGGCCGACATCACAAACATGCCCGCGTATTCAGCCATGAAAAAGAGCGCCCAGCGCATCCCGCTGTATTCAGTGGCAAAACCTGATACAAGCTCGGTCTCGGCCTCAGGCAAGTCAAAAGGCACCCTGTTTGTCTCAGCAAGCGCTGATATGAAAAATATGGCAAAGCCCAATATCTGAGGGACAACAAACCAGCGTCCTTCCTGCGCGCTTACTATGTCGGAAAGGTTCGTGCTGCCTGCCAGCATCATTACCCCGACAAGGCTTAACCCCATAGAGATTTCATAGCTGATGACCTGCGCTGAAGACCTTAGCCCTCCGAGGAAGGAATATTTTGAATTGGAGGCCCAGCCGCCGAGGATAACCGCGTAGGCCCCGACTGAAGACAATGCCAGAACGTATAATATGCCTATATTAAGATTGGCGATTGAAAAACCCTCCCACAGCGGGATAACTGCAAGCGAAGAGACTGCGGCGATGACCCCGATAATAGGCGCTATAAAAAATATCGGTTTGTCCGCGCTTGACGGGATAATATCCTCCTTGAAAAATAATTTAATCGAGTCCGCAATCGGCTGGAGAACGCCGTGCCAGCCGACCCTCATAGGCCCCATCCTCGATTGCATGTGGGCAATTGCCTTGCGTTCAAATAACTGGACAAACATCACATGAATAAGAAATACCGCGACCACACTGATAGTCTTGATCAAAATCCACAATATGCCGTTTATGCTCATGATCTCATCCTATGTTTTTATTATCCTTACCTCGCACCCCTCTATGCCGGGCGCCCTGGTAACAGGGTCCAGTTTATAAGTTAATAAATCAAACAGGCCTTTCCCTTCGAAATTATTGCTCAATAAAACCTTATTATCTTTTATGGAATCATCAATTGTGACCGGCGCCTCGCTGCTGCCTGCGGCAGTTAAAACCTGTGCCCTGTCCCCATCCTGAAGTCCCAGCTTTTGGGCAGCTGCCCAGCTCATTTTAAGCGTCGGCTCCGGACAGATTTTCATAAGAGCCGGAGACCTTCTTGAAAGGGTCCCGGAATGGAAAAGAGGTTTCTCAAGAGTCAGATAGAATTCCGCATTGTAAACGTTTGCCGTGTCAACCATTGCCGGCAGCTCGTGTATTTCCCCCCTTAAAGGTTCACCGTGATACGGCCACAGGCAATTGCCTTTGCCTATTTCCCTGTAAGTCAAGTCCCTGTAAAGCGGGGAGACCATTGCGATCTCATCCATGATATTTTCCGCGTCTGAATAGGCCATTTTATATCCCATCTTGACTGAAATCTCTGATATGATCTTCCAGTCTTCCATACCGGAAGCTGTATTTACGGCCTTCTTCTGAAGCTGTATCCTGCGCTCAAGGTTAGTATAAGTGCCGGTCTTCTCGGTCCACCCTCTCGCCGGCAATACAACATCAGCCATCCTGGCCGTCTCGGTAAGGAAGATGTCCTGCACTACGAGAAAGTCGAGGGACTGCAAAGCGTTTTTAACATAAGTGCCGTCCGGAAGATTAAACACGGGATTTTCGCCCATTATATATAACGCCTTTATGCTCTTTTTCCCGGCGCCCTCGATTATTTCAAACAGGGTCTTCCCGTCTTCATCAGGAATAGGGCCTCCCCACTCGGTTTCAAATTTCCTCTTGAAGTCATGAATGTTCAGCGGCCTCCCGCCCGGCAGCATCTCAGGCACGCAGCCTGCGTCAATGAGGCCCTGCTCATTCGGTCTGTCCGACAGGAGATAAAGCCGCGCTTCAAGCAGATAGGTAAGACCTGCAGCTGCGAATATGGCACGGTGACCATTGGTACGCTGAACAAGGTCCATGCCGAAGACAATGGAAGTGGAAGGACTGTTCAGCAGAGCCTGTTTAAGCTCCTCAAACCCTTCGATATCCATATTGCCGGAATTTTTATCAGAGAGAGCGCGGATGCCTTTATCCACGTCGAGTTTTTCTCCGCGCACGCCCCTGGCATTGGAAATACTGACTAACAACTGCTCAAGGACCTCCGCATCTTTGAATACCGGGGGCACGACCTGCAGGGTCTTGAATCTCTCAAGACCTTTGGCATTACCCAGGACTATTATTTTGGCCCCGCGCCTTGATGCCTCGCGAATGGAAAGTCCGAGAATGGGATTCACAGCAGTCGGATCGCCGCCCACAACAAATATTACCTCCGAGTTTTTCAGGCCCTCTATCATATTTGTTGTTATGCCCTGGCCAAGCAGTTCCTCAAAATATTTCTGCGCCGCGGCATAACCGGTCCTTGAAATTGAATCGATATTATTTGAGCCGCAGGCCATCCTTATAAATTTCTGAAATACATAATTGTCTTCATTAGAGCACCGGGGAGACGCGATACCGGCAATAGCAGGACCGCCTTCGGTTTTTTTGATCGACGATAATCTTTCAGCTACAAGATCTAACGCCTCGCTCCACGTGCTCTGCTCAAGAACGCCGTTTTTCCTGACAAGCGGGGTCTTCAGCCTGTCCTGACTGTTTATGTATTCATAACCAAACCGGCCCCTTGAACACAAAAGCCCTTTGTTTACGCCAAGACCTATTTTGGGGATGACACGCTTAATGGAATCGTCCCGGACCTGCACCACAAGAGAGCACCCTACCCCGCAATATGAACAGATCGTCTCTACCTCGCTGTCAACCTGCCACGGCCTGAAACTGTGCATATATAAACGGCTCAGGATAGCTCCGACAGGGCAGACCGTGAGGCAGTTGCCGCAATATTCGCAGTTAAATGAAGCAGCAGAGAAAGGCTCCATCCTTGAATGGTCACCCCTCCCCATAATTGAAATCGCTGAAGCGCCCTGCTGATCATTGCACATTCTCACGCACCTTGTGCAGACAACGCATCTTTCCATGTTCCTTGCAAAGATCTGGTCCTTGTGGCTTTCGGGCACCTTTCTTTTTTCTTCTTTATATCTGCCGACAGTCGGGCCGTATTTATTGACGAGGTCCTGCAATTCACACTCTCCGGCCTTGTCACAGTACGGGCAGTCCAGCGGATGATTAATAAGCAGCAATTCCAGTATGCCGCGCCTGACCTTGGAGATGGTTTCGGATTCTGTTTTCACCACCATGCCGTCCGCAGCCATCAGGGTGCACGCGGTCTGCAATCTCGGCATCCTCTCCACTTCGACCACACACAGCCTGCAGCCCCCGTACGGTTTAAGGGCCTCATGCCAGCACAGGGTGGGGATCTTTATCCCGGCCTGCCGGGCCGCTTCAAGCACGCTTACCGGCTTGTCCAGTGATACTTCTTTTTCATTTATTGTCAGAGTTATCATATTCGTTATCAGTTCTTAGATGTAAGCTGCTATTATCGGCTTAAAACACATCCTGCATTTTTTATATGTTCTTCAAATTCATTCCTGAAGTGCTTTATCATTCCGTTCACCACTCCGGCTGCGCCGTCACCGAGCGGGCAGAAGGTCTTTCCCAGCATAATACCCGTTATATCAGTGAGAAGCTCGATGTCCCCCTCTTTGCCGTTTCCATTTTCAATACGTCCAAGGACCTTTCTGAGCCAGTCAGTCCCCTCCCTGCACGGGACACACTTGCCGCAGGACTCATGTTCAAAAAATTTCAGCGCCCTGTAAGCCACCTTGACCATGCAGACAGATTCATCCATCACTATTACCGCGCCGGAACCAAGCATGCTGCCGGCCTTGGGCATGGCAACAAAATCCATCGCGCAGTCTATACCATCTGCGGGCAGTACCGGAGTAGAAATACCTCCCGGGATTACGGCCTTCAATTTCCCGCCGTTTCTGATTCCCCCTGCGTGCTTATAAATAATATCTTTAAGGCTCGTGCCCATCGGCAGCTCATACACCCCGGGCTTATTAACATGACCGCTTACACTGAACAGCTTGGGTCCGGGACATTCCTTGCTGCCGATATGGGAATACGCCTCCCCCCCGATCTCAATGAGTAATGGAAGATTGGAAAGTGTCTCTACATTATTAACAATAGTAGGCATGCTCCAGGCCCCGACATTCACGGGAAAAGGCGGCTTGTTCCGGGGCTGCCCCTTCTTGCCTTCAATCGACTCAATCAATGCGGTTTCCTCGCCGCATATATAGGCCCCTGCTCCCTGGTGCACGGCAAGATGAAACTTTATTCCCTTGCCGTTAATATTGTCTCCGAGATAATTGGCCTCATAGGCCTGTTTGATGGCTGCATTCAGAATGTCTGCGGCAGCCGGATATTCACCCCTCAGGTATATATAACCGTATTCGGAACCGAGGACATATCCTGATATGGTCATGCCCTCTATCAATAAGTGCGGGTTCTTTTCCAGAATAGGCCGGTCCTTAAACGTGCCGGGTTCGCCTTCATCGGCATTGCATAAAAGATACTTGGGGAATTTCGGATCAGCCTTTGCAAAGCTCCACTTCATTCCAGTGGGAAAGCCCGCTCCTCCCCTTCCCCTGAGCCCGGACTTCTTGATTTCATCCATGATGTCCTGCGGACTAAGCGCAAGGGCCTTTGATAAATTCTTATATCCCCCGGCCTTCACGTATTCATTAATATCCGCTGAATTGGGGTTCTCTATGTTTCTGAGTAAAAACTTTTCCATGGTTATCTTTAATGCAGGGGCGAACTGCCGTTCTCCCTTATTTATATTTCTCCAGTATCTCTTCTATCCTCTTCTCAGAAAGGTTGTCGAAAAAATCCGTATCTACCAGCATGGCCGGCGCAGTGCCGCATGCTCCTATGCATTCCATAATCACGAGGGAAAACCTGCTGTCCCGGCTCGTTCCGTTGGGCTGAACTCCATAGCGAGTTCCAAGAAAATCCACCAGCTTCTCAGCTCCCAGTATCATGCATGACACGTTGGTGCACAACTGTATTACGTGCCTTCCCACAGGCCTGTGTTTATACATTGAATAAAAAGTTGCTGTCCCTCTGACCATTGCCTCAGGCACATTCAGCGCCTTTGAAACACACTCCATGGCTTCATGGCTCAACCAGCCGAACTCACGCTGCGCGACATACAGAGAAGGCAGGAGCGCGCTCTTGCGGTCAGGATATTTTGCCTTTATCTCGTCTATCTCTTTTAATACAGATTCGTTAAACATTTATTTATCTGTCACATTCTCCCAAAACAATATCTATACTTCCGATGTTTGCTATAATGTCCGCGATCAGCTCTCCCTCACAAAGCGTGGGCAGGACCGATACATGTACGAAGGAAGGGGACCTCACCCTCATGCGGTATGGCTTCCCGGTTCCGTCACTCACAAAGAAAAATCCCAGCTCCCCTTTCGGCACTTCCGTTGCAACATACAGCTCCCCTTCAGGCGCTGTCTGCGGTCCCTTTGTTATAAGCACAAAATGATGAATAAGATGTTCCATGTCGGTAAGGACTTTATCTTTAGCAGGCAGAGTATATTTCGGGGCGTCAGCCATTATCGGGCCTTCGGGTATCTGGTCGATACACTGTCTTATTATTGAATTGGACTGGAGGAATTCGTCCATCCTCACGCGGTAACGGTCATAGACGTCCCCGTTCTTTCCGGTGCATACTTCCCATTTGACCTTATCGTACACCCCGTAGCGCGTCACCTTTCTCACGTCATATGGTACACCTGAGCCCCTGAGCGCGGGACCGCTCATGCCCCAGTTTATGGCCTCCTGGGCGGAGATAACTCCGATCCCCTTGGTCCTCTGGAGCCATATGCGGTTTTTATTTATAAGCGTTTCATACTGCTTCACCCTCATAGGGAATTCACTGGTGAAAGCGTAAACGTCCTCAAGCCATTTAGGGTCAACGTCGTTTTTCAGTCCGCCTATTCTCGGATAAGTCACTGTAAGCCTGGCCCCGCAGAGCCTTTCAAATAAATCCAGGATCGCCTCCCTTTCCCTGAAGCAATACAGGAATACGGTCATTGCCCCGACGTCAAGGGCATGGGTCGCAAGCCAGAGAAGATGGTTGGCAATACGCGACATTTCCCCCACGATGGTCCTGATATATTCGGTCCTCTCAGGCACCTCGATCCCGAAAAGCTTTTCCACTGCAACGCAATAGCCAAGGTTGTTCGACATGGAGGAGATATAATCAAGGCGGTCGGTAAGCGGCAATACCTGCATATAATTTCTGTTCTCAGCGAGTTTCTCAACACCCCTGTGAAGATAGCCGACATAAGGCGTGCATTTGACAATAGTCTCGCCGTCAAGGTCAAGGACAAGCCGCAAAACGCCGTGCGTTGCAGGGTGCTGGGGCCCCATGCTCAGGGTCAGTTCTTTTTCCTTTACGCGGGAATTATTTTTCCGTGAATCGATGTTTGTATCTTCCATAAATCAGCCTGAACAGTAATTCTGAAAAAAAGGTTTAGTTGCGTCAGTTACGCTTTTCTGATTACACACTGAATTCCCTGTTCTTTATATTCATGACAATTTTCAGGGACCATTAACGGCGCTTTAATTTATCACAGATTCAGTGTTTGTCTTTAAATGAATTTACGAGAGCCTCCCTTAAATAAATTTATATATATGTTTTAAATATTATCTTATGTTCCACTCACTATCATGGGAGTGGAGGTCTTTCAGCTCTTCAAACCCTTTATATTCAGTGTCCGCGGGTCCCTTTAACGGGTAATCTTTTCTTAGCGGATATCCCTCCCAGTCGTCAGGCATAAGAATACGCCGCAGGTCCGGATGACCGTTAAATACAATGCCGTACATGTCACATGCTTCCCTCTCATGCCAGTTGGCCCCGGCCCATATGGGGACCACGCTGTCGACACTTGGATTTTCAGCGGGTATCAGCGCCTTAAGCATAAGACGATGTTTGTGTTTTATCGAATAGAGATTGTAAACGACCTCATACCGGAACTGTCTGTCAGGGTAATCGACCCCGCACAAATCCACCAGATAATCCATATAAATATCAGGATCGTCATGAAGAAACGTGCAGATGTCGCTGATCCTCTGACGGTTAACGCTGACAAATACCTGGTCCCTGAATTCCGAGACGTCCGCAATCTCATTGAGGTACTTGCTCTTAAGTCTGTTTACTATCTCCAGGGGCTCCATCTGAAATATTCCTTTTCAATTTTTTCTTGAAGTTTCATAATTCCCTGAAAAAGCGCCTCGGGCCTGGGGGGACATCCCGGCACATAAACATCAACAGGCAAAAAGGTGTCTCCCCCCTGAACAACGGCATACGTATTAAATATCCCTCCCGAACAAGCGCAACTCCCCATTGCTATTACATACCGGGGCTCAGGCATCTGGTCATAGACCCTTCTTATTACAGGGGCCATTTTCTTGGTTATCGTGCCTGCAAGTATAATAACGTCGGCCTGTCTCGGAGAGGCGCGGAAGACCACCCCGAAACGGTCAAAATCATAATGACTCGATCCGCAGGCCATCATCTCGATGGCACAGCAGGCAAGACCGAATGTCATAGGCCATATCGAACTCTTCCTGCTCCAGTTAACAAGTTTGTCAACCGTAGTAATGATCGTATTTCCACCCGGGACTATCCTGGTCCCCTCTGCAACCTCTACTAAATCTGTTCCAGGTATTATCATTTGGTCCTCTTAATTTTGTAAGGGCGATGTCACCTCTCCCCTACATATATTCAATCCCATTCAAAGGCGCCTTTTTTCCAGACATACACATATCCGATCAAAAGGATAAACATAAAAAGCATCATTTCAATAAAACCGAACATCCCGAGCTTGTCATACGCGACCGCCCAGGGATACAGAAATACAGCTTCAACATCAAATACAACAAACAGCATGGCGATGATATAAAATTTGACCGAGAATTTTTGTCTCGGCTCCCCGACAGGAGGGTTCCCTGACTCGTATGCGTAAAGCTTCTGGGCATACGGCCTGCGGGGCCTCACAAGCATACCGGCCACCACAGCGCCCAGTCCGACCAGCGCTGCGAATATGATAATTATGGCTACCGGCAAGTAATCTGATGGGATATAAGTTCCAGGCATTGAGATTTTATACACAAAAGCAACTGTAACTGTCAATGAATATTAGTCTTGCTTATTGTTAGTTTTAACTTATTTATCAAAGAAAAAACTCGCGGGGCTATGATAAGTATTTAATATCTTCCTATTTACTTCTTCCAAAAAAAACAAACACATCTTATAATAGCGGACATGAAGAACATCTTCAGTCATCCGGAAAAATCCATAGCGGCAAAACTCATCATTGCCACCGGAATTCTTATAGTGGCCGTAAGTTTTATCTTCTGGTATGCCACTCTTAAAAAACAGGAAAAAGATGTCATGTCCATCGCCCAGACATACGGCGACTCCTTCGTGAAGTTTACAAAGCGCAGCACCCGCCACAGCATGATCACGTCCGATCCTGAAGAAACACAGCGCGTGCTTGAAAACCTCGGCACCCCTGAAGGCGTACAGGGGGTAAGAATATACAACCACAAGGGTAACGTCATCTTCTCTTCAAATATTAAAAATGTCGGCACAATTGTCGACAGGGCTTCCGTGGCCTGCAAATCATGCCACGCCGACCTCGGCAAATCCTCGGCTCTGCTGCCGGACCCCGTGAAATGGCAGGTCCACAAAGACGAGAAAGGCTCAACTTCCCTGAAGATCGTCAGCGAGATATCCAATGAGCCGGACTGCTATAACGCAAGCTGTCATGCCCATCCGGGGGACCAGGAGATCATCGGATTTGTGGAAGCGGACCTTTCGCTGGCGCTGCTCGATGAGGCGCTGTTTAAGCAGGGGTTGGCCCTGACCGTCTATGTGATTGTTTTCGTTCTTGCGGTGTCTTTGTTCCTCGGCATCATCAATTATAAAATAGTGACCCATCCTGTTCACGAACTCTCCAAAGGCATGGAGCGTGTGGCAGGGGGCGACCTTGATTATTCCGTGGAGATAAAGTCAGTGGACGAAATCGGGGTACTGGCAGGGACGTTCAATTCAATGATAAAGGATTTAAAGGCGGCAAGGGACCAGAGAGAAAAATGGACCCAGACACTTGAAGAGGAGATTGCAAAGAAGACGGAGGAGATCCGGATTACCCATGCAAACCTTGTGCAGACTGAGAAACTCGCTTCACTTGGCAGGATGGCGGCAGGCGTGGCGCATGAAATCAATAATCCACTGACAGGAGTCGTGACCTTCGCTCATTTATTAAAGAGAGGCTTCGCGCCGGACAGCCCGCAGGCGCAGGACCTTGATGTTATCATTGAACAATCCGACCGGTGCTCAAAGATCATTAAAAACCTGTTGACCTTCGCCCGCGCCACTCCCTCGGAAAAAGGCAAGGTAAGCATTAATGATGTGCTGAACCGCACTGTATTCATGGTGCAGAACCAGGAGAAATTCCATCATATAAAATTCAATTTGAAGCTGGAAGACTCCCAGTTCATTATTGTAGGCGATTCATCCCAGTTCCAGCAGATATTCCTGAACATGTTCATCAATGCCGCGGACGCCATGGGTGGAAGAGGGAACGTTCATGTCGCAACTCGCAGCATAACGGAAGAAGGCAAGCCATATGTTGAAATCGAATTCACGGATGAAGGCACCGGTATAAAGCCGGAGGACATGCAGAAGCTCTTTGAACCTTTTTTCACAACCAAACCGGTAGGCAAGGGCACCGGGCTCGGACTCTCGGTCAGTCACGGCATCGTCAAGCATTTCGGCGGGAACATCAAGGTGAAAAGCGAGGTTGGCAAAGGCACAAGTTTTTTTGTTAGACTACCTTTGCCGGAGAAATAATATTCAGGCATGAAAAAAATTCTGGTCATTGATGATGAGGCAATCGTACGGACAAGCTGCGAAAGGACGCTCGTTCCGGAAGGTTATGATGTAAGACTTGCAACAAACGGCAGGGACGGCATCGCGTTCATGGAAAAAGAACGGTTCAGCCTCGTACTGCTGGACCTCAAGATGCCTGATATGGACGGCATTGAGGTCCTTGACAAAATCAATAGAAACTGGCCTGATACAAAAGTCGTCATGATCACAGGATACAGCACAGTTGAAACAGCCGTGCAGGCCTTAAGGCTGGGCGCCTATAATTTCATAGAAAAACCTTTTACGCCCGATACCCTGCTAGGCGCTGTAAAAGAGGTTTTTGAAAAATCACAGGAGTCCGGGAGCGCGGGGCCGGACCAGGGACAAAAAAGGCTTTAAAAGATTCCGCCCCTGCAAATCGATGCAGCCGTAATATGAGCTTGCATTTAAGAGGGACAAGGTGACCTTAAAAGAGATAGCAGATTTACTTGAAGCTGATGTAATAGCGGACCCAGAAGACCTGAATATAACCATAAAAAACGCGTGCAGCGCGGACATGATGAGCGCTGTATTGTATTATCATACCCCCGACTCGCTGCTCATCACCGGACTGACCCAGCCCCATGTAATACGGACAGCCGAGATTGCCGGTATAAAATCCATCGTATTCGTCCTGGACAAAAAACCCGGGGCTGAAATAATAGAACTTGCAAAACAGAAAAAGATCCCCATTCTCTTCACGCGCTTCTGCATGTATACGGCGTCCGGAAAACTCTATGAAGCAGGGCTTCCGGGGTGCCTGTTTAAATAACTAATGCCTTTAAATACGAATGAAATAACTGAAGGGGATTTCCAGATAATCGGAGGAAATTTTACAAATGCCGGCGAGGCCTCCATGCAGATGAAAGCAAAGCTCACGGAACTCGGCATAGATGAAGCAACCATAAGACGGGCCGCGATAGCCACATTTGAAGCGGAGATGAATGTAATTATATATGCGGCGGCCGGAAGACTGCGTTACTATATTACTGCTCATAACATCACGATCAAATTAGAAGATATGGGGCCGGGCATTGAAAATATTGAACTGGCGATGCAGGAAGGATACTCCACGGCGCCGGACTGGGTAAGAGAAATGGGATGGGGGGCCGGCATGGGTCTGCCCAACATGAAGAAAAATTCGGATGAATTCAAAATAGATTCCGTGGTCGGAGAAGGGACATCGGTTGAAATGATTATTAACTTCTCTTAACTTTTAACAATATCCTGTCTCCCGCTGCCGGGGGGGGGTGATGAGAGGGACACAGCCATGAAACTCAGCAACGTTGTTGAAAAATTATCACTGGAAGTAAAAACCGGTAAAAACAACCTTCAAAATAATGTCACGGGCGTATATATCAGCGACCTGCTTTCCGATGTAATGGGCAACAGCAAAGATGGAAACATATGGATTACACTTCAGACACACCTGAACATTGTGGCTGTGGCCGGTTTGAAAAATCTGTCCGGAATTATTATAGTCGGCAACAGGCAGTTGCAGGAAGACGTCTTACAAAAGGCGGAGGCTGAAAAGATCACCGTCATGTCAACCCCATTGACTGCATTTGAAGTTGCCGGGAAGTTATATCAGCTTCTTAATGGATAACGTAGGGGCAGGTCTTGTACCTGTCCTGATGCAGGGCGGCCATATGAGTCGCCCCGACCCATGATCTTGCATGCTAAAAGAATTTAAAGCCGACCTCCACATACACACCTGTCTTTCCCCGTGCGCCGAACTTGAGATGTCCCCAAGGGCGATTGTCAAAACCGCAGTGAAAAAAGGAATTGACATAATAGCCATTACCGACCATAATTCCGCGGAGAATATTGCCGCGGCCAGAAAGGCAGCCAGGAACACCGACTTGACAGTCCTCGCCGGAATGGAGATCACAACATCTGAAGAAGCCCACATCCTCGCGCTCTTTGATGATATGGAAAGCATCATAAAACTGCAGGACATCGTGTACGATAATTTAATGCCGGGAGTAAACGACGAGAAACGGTTCGGCGACCAGGTAGTTGTTAACGAAAAAGACGAGGTACTGGACTTTAATAAGCGCCTTCTTATCGCAGCAACGGAATTATCGGTTTATTCAGTAGTAAACACTATACATTCTCTCGGTGGACTCGCCGTAGCGTCCCATGTGGACAAAGAGGTCTTCAGCATAATCTCACAGCTCGGCTTCATCCCGGACAATTTAAAATTTAACGCATTGGAAATGTCCACCCATATAGACAGAAAACGTGCGGAAGAGTTTTTCGTTATTTATAATTCTTTTCCGTGGATTTCCTCATCAGACGCACATTATTTAAACGACATAGGGAAAAGGACGACAAGCTTTTTCATGAATGAGCCGACAACGTCCGATATGGCTTCGGCATTAAATAACTTTGACGGGAGAAGGGTGGAATGGTAGTCGCAGGCTTTAATCAATAGCGTCTATGTCATTCCCGCGATTGCGGGAATCCAGGTTTTTTTCACACCAATCAACCCCCTTTTCTGCTATAATTTTTCATGTCCAAAGACTCCCCCAAATACGGCCCCGATAAGAGGTCAATAATAATGGAGGTCAACTGAATGGATATTGAGAACTATTTAAAGACCATAATTGAGAAGATTACAAATAACTTTAATCCGCAGAAAATAATCCTATTTGGCTCTTATGCTTATGGGACG
This sequence comes from Thermodesulfovibrionia bacterium, assembly GCA_020053105.1. Classification (GTDB taxonomy): domain Bacteria; phylum Nitrospirota; class Thermodesulfovibrionia; order UBA6902; family UBA6902; genus UBA6902. Next base: position 15,471 of record JAGVNU010000044.1, on the reverse strand, counting down.
CCGACAAAGGACAGCGATATAGACCTGATGGTAATAATGGACACCGAAATGAAACCTTATGAAAGAGCGCTTCCCATAAGAAAAGCCCTTAAATATCTTGGGATGCCAAAGGACGTTATTGTGAGGACCCCGCAGGAGTTTGAAAGATTCAAGGATATTGTAGGGACCATAATTTATACTGCTGCGCATAAAGGGAAGGTGATCTATGAACGGAGATAAGATCAATACAGTAAAGGCATGGTTCAAAAAAGCTGAAAATGATCTTAGAACCGCAGAACATACTATGACAATGGTTGAGCCGCCCTATGATACCGTCTGTTTTCACTCTCAACAATGCGCTGAAAAGTACATGAAAGGCTTCCTTATATTCCATGAAGTAGATTTTCCCAAAACGCATTCCATTGAAGACCTTGTTTTATTATGTAAAGATATTGCGCCATCCCTTGAATCAGAGATTGGAGATATCGAGGTCCTGTCGATTTATGCGGTTGAGACAAGATATCCTTCTGAAATGTACTATGAAATTCCTGAAGAAAAGGCGCGCGAAGCGATAGAATTTGCGAAAAAGGTAAAGTCCGTTGTTCTGAAATATCTTAAAGGCAAGATTTAAAAATGACCAGCCCTATCATAAACCTCCTCGCCCTTGAGCCGTTAAGTAAGGAGGCATTCCATTCGCGGACTTGGGAACTAAAACCTTTCCTCACTCTATCAGGATGAATCCTCCGGGGTTTTGTTATAATCCCTTGTAAACATGCAAGACCTGTCCTTACACATCCTAGACATAGCTGAGAACTCCATAACCGCCGGAGCTGACAGGATCAAAATCAGGATTGTCGAAGACATCGGGGCGAACCTGTTCCTGATGGAGATCAGTGATAACGGCAGAGGCATGGACAAAGAGATGTTTGAACACGCCTCCGACCCTTTTTATACTACAAGGACTACGCGGAAGGTCGGGCTGGGGATCCCGCTGCTGGCCCAGTCTGCAAAGGATTGTAATGGGAATTTAAAGATAAATACGGAAAAAGGCAAAGGCACCACTATCACGGCAACGTTTCAGCATGACCATATAGACAGAAAACCCCTTGGAGACATTGAAAAGACCATGATAGTGCTGATCGCCTCCAACCCTGATATAGATTTTATTCTGGAACACAGCAGGAACAGCGACTTGTACATACTTGATACATCAGAAATAAAAAAAGAGCTGGGAGATGTGCCCATAAATAACATGGAGGTAATAAAAATTATTAAAGACGATATAAGTGCATGGCTAAATCAAGTAAACAATATGATAGAATAACGACGACTACAAATATACGCAGTCGTATGATAATTAATATTTCGGATACGTGAGGTACGGGTTGCGGGCCATGAGTCGAAAAAAAGGGACTCAAAACCCGGAACTTAAACACGCAATTTGACAAGGAGGGGGCTTAATGGATAAGGGGAGAATTTTAGTACTGGACGATGATCCGGTTGTAACTTTAAGCTGCAAGCGAATTCTCGGCGCTGAAGGTTACAGCATCTCAACCGTTGAAAAAGGAGACGATGCCCTCAACAGACTCGCCAAGGAAGATTTTGACCTCCTGATTTCCGACGTAAGGCTCCCCGATATCAGCGGGATGGAAGTGCTCAAGGAAGCCCGCATCATTAAACCCAAAACAGATGTAGTGATAATCACGGGATACCCCACGCTTGAAGACGCAAGGGAGTCAACAAAGCTCGGGGCCGCTGAATATATTGAAAAGCCTTTCACTCCCGATTTCATGCTCAATGTCGCGAAGAAGGTGTTTGATACAAGGGGATGGATCCTCAGGAAGGCCTTCATAGATGAATTCAGGGACTATGTCACCCCGCTCAGGGACAGGGAAAACCCGGTCATATTTTACAAGGAAGGCACCTGGGCGCGTCCCACAAAAGACGGCTTATGGGAGATAGGGTGTGACCTGAGATACTGGCTTCTGTCAGGCGATCTTATGTACGTTGAATATATAAAGGGCGTAGAGAAATTGCACGCGGGCCAGCCTTTCGCAAATATTTATTCAAGCAGCGGCCAGGCGCGCGAATTACTTTCACCCATGAATGCGGAATTAAGAGAGATAAACACAAAGGCAAATGACGTCATGGTCGCCCTGCTTAAGGACCACCTGTCGGAAGGCTGGTTATTGTGGCTGGCAAAGGTGTTCCCGTTAGCTGCCCAATGACCCGGAAACTTAAAATGAGAAATGAGAAGCAATGATAATTCCATTTAACATCCTGTTTCTCACTTCCTGCTTCTTACTTATTAAGTCAGTGAAAGTCTTTTGCTAAACAGTAATTGGATTATTTATAAGGGAGGCGTCTGATGGCAGATGACGTAAGAATACTTGTTGTAGACGATGAGCCGATAATTATCAGAAGCTGTGAAACGGTCCTTAAATCCGAGGGATATAATGTTGAGGGGGTGCTGGGCGGCAAAGAGGCGATACTCAGGATGGAGCAGACCCCGTATGACCTTGTTTTCACGGACTTGAAAATGCCGGAGGTTGACGGGATAACTCTCATAAGATGGATCAAGCAGAAGAGGCCCGATACAGGTATCGTTATCATTACGGGTTACCCTTCACAGGACACGATTAAAGACGCCCTTGAAATAGGTATTATTGATTATGTGCCTAAGCCATTTACTCCGGCGGTGCTGCTGGATGTTACACAGAGGGCAGTTGAATGGATAAGCAGAAAGGCCCCTGCCGGAAAAAAGGAAAAGGAAGGAGAATTCCCTCCATCAATGCTTCAGGAAATAGACCGGGTAATAAAACAGTATAAAAATAAGCCCGGCAGTTCGATCCCCGTACTGCAGCGCTGTCAGCAGATAGTCGGATATCTCCCGCCGGAGATCCAGAAGTATATAGCAAAAGGGCTGAATCTAACACCCGCACAGGTACACAGCATAGTCTCATTTTATTCCTTTTTCACTATGAAACCCAGGGGAGACCATAATATAAGGATATGTCTCGGCACCGCCTGTTATGTTAAAAGAGTTGAAGAATCTTTAAACAAGATCAGGGAAGAACTGAAAATAGAAGTCGGTGATGTTACCGTAGACAAGAAATTCTCTCTTGAAACCGTCCGCTGTCTCGGGGCCTGCGGACTGGCGCCTGTCATGGTAATTGATGAAGAAACATACGGGGCGGTAAATCCGAAGAAGGTGATGGAAATTATCGGGGGGTATGCATAAGGTAGAGACGGGTTTTAAACACGTCTCTGCAATAAAGGAGATAAAATGGCAAGGTTAACATTAGATGATTTAAAAAAGATAAAAGAAAAACAGAAGGCCACATTCACTCTGCGGGAGGGCGGTTACCGGGCGAAGGTCACCGTTCACATGGGCACATGCGGAATCGCAGCCGGGGCGAGAGACATTATGACTGCTTTAATGGACGAAATATCCCAGGCGAAGGTGGAAGACGTAATCGCTACAACCTCCGGGTGTGCCGGTCTGTGCGCCCGTGAACCGATGGTGACAGTAGAGATAATGAATAAACCGCCCGTAAAATACGGCGAACTGACAGACGCAAAGATCAGAGAAATATTCAAGGAGCATATAATAGGCGGAAATCCCGTAGAAAAGTATGCCCTGGTTGTAGGGAGCGAAACAACATATTAAAATTGTAAGGGCGAGGTGACCTCGCCCCTACGTTAATAAACAGGAGACGTAAATGGAAAAATATCGTGCCAATTTACTGATGTGTGCAGGAACCGGCTGTGTCGCGAGCGGTACCCCGAAGGTAAAAGAGGCCCTGAAGGCTGAACTTGAGAAGAGAGGATTGGCAGATGAAATCAAGATCGTCCTTACCGGATGTAACGGATTCTGCGCAGAGGGACCTGTCATGCTGGTCTATCCCGATGAAATCTTCTATCAGAAACTGACCGTTGAAGATATACCAAAACTTGTTGAAGAACATTTTCTAAAGGGCAGGCCCTATGAGAAGCTGATGTTCAAAGATGCTGAGAAGAAGCATGCAATCCCCCTGATGAACGATATCCCCTTTTTCAAGCATCAGGTATTGAGGGTCCTCAGGAATAAAGGAATGATAGACCCTGACAGCCTTGATGAATACATTGCGCGGGACGGGTATCTGGCTGCTGCCAAGGCCCTGAATGAGATGACGCCTCAGGACATTATAAAGACCATTAAAGACTCAGGGCTCAGGGGACGCGGCGGCGCGGGTTTCCCCACAGGACTTAAATGGGAATTCGCATCGAAGTCGGTAGCAGACCAGAAATATATGCTCTGCAACGGCGACGAAGGAGACCCAGGGGCATTTATGGACAGATCAGTCATGGAATCCGATCCTCATTCCGTGATAGAAGGCATGTTAATCGGAGCTAAAGCCATAGGAGCGAGCAAAGGCGTAATTTACGTAAGGGCAGAATATCCACTTGCAGTACAGCGTCTCCAGAGGGCCATTGACATGTGTAATGAGTCCGGACTTCTCGGAGAAAACATCCTTGACAGCGGTTTCACCTTTGATCTTGAAATATATCTCGGCGCAGGCGCGTTTGTCTGCGGTGAGGAAACTGCGCTGATGCGCTCCATCGAAGGACAGCGCGGAATGCCGAGACCAAGACCCCCCTTCCCTGCTCATAAAGGGCTATGGGACAAGCCGTCGGTCCTGAACAATGTGGAAACGCTTGCCCAGATCGCCCCTACTATTCTGAACGGCGCTGAGTGGTACAGGACTTTAGGCACGGAAAAGAGCGCCGGGACAAAGGTATTTGCCATTACCGGTGACATTAAAAATGTCGGACTGGTCGAAGTGCCGATGGGGATACCGCTGAGGACGATAATCTACGACATCGGCGGCGGAATAAACAAGAAAAAGAAAAAGTTCAAGTCTGTGCAGATGGGGGGACCGTCAGGCGGCTGCATTCCCGAACAGTTACTCGACATCCCCGTCACGTATGAAGACGTGGTCAAAACAGGCGCAATCATGGGCTCAGGCGGCATGGTCGTCATGGATGAAGACACCTGCATGGTAAGCACAGCGAAATTCTTCCTTGAATTTACCGCTGACGAATCCTGCGGGAAATGCACCCCGTGCAGGGTCGGGACCAAGGTCATGCTCGACATGCTCACCGATATCACTGAGGGACGCGGAAAAGATGGTGACATAGAGACACTCGAAGATCTCAGCAGGGACATTATCGGGACGTCACTGTGCGGCCTCGGACAGACAGCGCCTAATCCCGTCCTTTCAACAATAAGATATTTCAGAAATGAATATGAATCACACATCAAAGATCACTGGTGTCAGGCCGGAATATGCAGCGGCCTCTGCTCCTTCCATATAGTTGAAGAGCTTTGCAAGGGATGCGGCGCCTGCCTCAGGGGCTGCCCGCAGCAGGCCGTTGTGGGAGAAAAGAAACAACCCCACAGGATCATCCAGGAGCTCTGCATACAGTGCAGGACATGCTACGATGCCTGCAAGTTCGGATCGATTGCAATAAAACCCGCCATCCGACAAGAAGCAAAAGAACCGGCAGCGAAGGATGAGGGGGTAAGAAAATGATAAAGTTGACCATTAACGGCAAAGCAGTTACAGCACAGCCCGGGGACACGATCCTTAAGGCGGCATTGAGCCATAAGATATATATACCGAATCTATGCTACGACAAGAGGTTAAGACCATATGGAGGCTGCAGGCTGTGTATCGTTGAAGTGGAAGGCCAGGCAAGGCTTTTTGCCGCCTGCTCTTCGCCTGCGGAAGAAGGGATGGTCGTAATAACAGACACCCCCAAGCTCAGGAAACTGCGTCAGACTGTAATAGAACTTCTTCTGGTCCACCACCCGCTTGACTGTCCGGAATGCGACAAGGCAGGAGAGTGTGACCTGCAGGACCTGGCCTATGAATACGGCAAGCCGGAAACCCGGTTTATCAGGCACAGGAAAGAAGCCGCCCCCGACGTGAGAGGGCCTCTGATCGAGCTGACTTCCAGACGGTGCATCCTTTGCGGCAAGTGCGTACGCATATGCGCGGAACATCAGGGGAGAGCGGCGTTGGGCCTGATCGGCAGAGGGTTCCCTACTGTTGTCCAGCCGGCTTTTGGTGAAATACTTGAATGTGATTACTGCGGGCAATGTCTTGACATTTGTCCCACCGGCGCGATCCTCAGCAAGCCATATAAATTTACGGCACGTTCGTGGTTTCTTGAAGAAAGAGACACAACCTGTCCGTTCTGCGGAGTAGGCTGCACCCTGACTCTGGGCATCCGGGAAGGTAAGATCCTCAGATCAAGAGGAAAAGAAGGCAACGGGGTCAGCGACGGCAATCTGTGCGGAAGGGGCAGGTTCGGTATTGATTACATTTACAGCGAGAAACGTCTTAAGACACCTCTCATCAAAGAAGGCGACGAATTTGTCAAGGCGACCTGGGAAGAGGCACTAGCATATGTTGCCCTCAATATTAACGCGCTCAAACAGGCCCATGGCGCCGGCTCCATTGGGGCCATCGGTTCTCCAAGATGCACCAATGAAGATAATTACGCCCTGCAGAAATTCATGAGGACGGTAATCGGTTCAAACAATATTGACTCCTCCGCGTCCTTTGGATATGCAAAGGTGCAGAAGGCATGGGAGAAGTCCTTTGGGCAAAGAAACCACCCCGTCAACCTGCAGGCCCCTCTCGGAAAAGAAGTCATCCTCATCCTTGAATCAGACCTCAGCGTCACACACCCTGTATTCGGACTCAATATCCTGCAGGCCAAAAGAGAAGGTTCCTCGCTCATCGTTGCGGATTCAAGAGAGACTAAATTGACCCGCCACAGCTCCCTGTGGGCCAGGACCAAGGACGGCACAAGCATCGCCCTGCTGAATGGAATAATGAAGGTCATTATTGATAAGGACCTTTTTGATAAAGAAGCGGCCGCCAAGATTACAGGATTTGCATCGCTTAAAGCATCTCTGGACAATTACACGACTGATAAAGTATCAAAGATTACAGGCATCCCGGAGGAAGCTGTGACAGCCATAGCAGAAGCAATCGCCAAAGCCAAAAGCAGTATGATTGCCCTTTCGGTAAGCGCCTCTGAAAACACCAAAGGCCTCGATACGGTACTCGCTGCTGCAAACCTGGTCAACTTGCTCGGAGAGGAACGCGCCATTCTCCAGATCCCTGCGGAATATTCAAACACCTACGGCCTTTACCAGATGGGTGTACGCCCCGATGAAAAGGGCATAGCAGAGATGCTTTATGACAAAAACAAAACTATCAATGCAATGTACATTATGGGGGAAGACCCTGCCACTACCTTCCCTGACAGCTCAAATGTAGTCAGTAAACTTAAAGCGCTGGACTTCCTGGTAGTACAGGACATCTTTCTTACCGAAACAGCAAAGCTGGCAAATGTGGTCCTGCCTGCCTCCAGCTGGGCTGAAAAAGACGGGACGTTCACAAACACCGAAGGCAAAAGCCAGAATGTCTATAGATTAGTGGACCCGACCGGACAGGCAGTCCCGGACTGGATGATCCTGAAAAACCTTGCCCTGTCCATGGGGAGCGACTTAGGGGTAAGAAACCTCGCATCCATCCAGGAAGAAATCAGGGCCGACTTGCCTGCTTCGTCTGCGGCAGAAGCAAAGAAGGCCTTTAATCCTGTTGAATATACGCCTGGAGTGGAACCCGATTCAGAGCACCCGTTCAAGCTTATTATCAGGGACGTCCTGCAGCATTCAGGCAGTATGTCTACAAGCTCCAAGTCACTCGATCTTGTAATCTCCGAAGCACTGCTCGAAATAAACGAAGAGGACGCGAAGAAGCGGGGTATTTTAGACAACAGCCATATCAGGCTGACGTCAAAACAGGGTTCCGTGTTCCTGAAAGCGAAAGTTTCCGAAGAGGTCCCGGAGGGCACGGTATTTGTGCCGACCCATTTTCCTCACGCGAGAATAAATATGCTGACTAACATATCGTCCAATGGCGAGGCCCCGATTATTCCTGTGAAGATTGAGGCTACGTAGAATACAATTGATGCCCTTATTGCAGAGCGAACAATAGGTTCGTCCCGTTGAAGTTAAATCAATGTAGTATTTTGAGACTATTCAATTGTTCGGAGCGATGCGATCTTTCTTAATATCGACCCCGGCATCATATCCCTGTTCTCCGGTGTGACCTCAAGTATCTCCATATCGCCCCGCTTTTTTATTCCCAGGATAAAATCATCGCCGCCAAAAGTAATTGTTCCAACGACAATATTGGAAGAATCAAGCGCCCTTGTTGCGGCCTCTTTAAAGACTTCGGAAAAGCACTCCATCTTGCCGATTTCGTCAAGTATAATTATGTTTCTGTTCACGGGAGTGATTGAAGGCACGGCTATGGTTTCTATATTTGCGATACTTACCCCGTACCGCCTGACATGAAAATCCGATTCAATGTCCTGATGTGCGAGATGGCCTTTTCTGCCGTCAAGGGTCATCATTAAAAAACCGACCCTTTTCCCTGCCACCCGCTCTTCTTCAGTATAAAATCCATTGGCAGGAAGCCTCAGCGCACTAATCACTTTTTTTATTACAGTTGTCTTTCCCGATGAAGGGGCGCCGGTCAGGAAAATATTTTTCTTCATGTCTTCCATATGAATGATTTTAACTCATATTATGAAAGTCGAGGGCAGGCTTCGGTCATGATGAACATAAAAGAAGCGCGAGATAAACCGACACTAAATAGTAGTTACAAGCAGGACAAAGATGGTCCAGTATATCGCGATAAAAAGACAGGGCAGCATCCAGGAAAAATGTCTAGGCTTTATTCGCCCGATAAAACCGTCCATACTCGTTACCCCCTCGGCAGGGTATATAAGTTTCTCTTTGTTATCATAGCTGTCCAGGTGATGAACGTCCGGGTCAAAAAATATGTTTTCATCCGAAAAAATGTTCTCGCCTGCGCAGTCCATCTTCCGTTCAACGGACCGTGCCTGGAAATAACGGAGTTTCAGTTTCAGCTGCAGCCTCATTGCAAAAGTGACCCAGTAAACGTTGATAGACATGCCGATAGTGAGAATCAGAAAAACAAGGGCATAATCCATGTATGTTAAATAATAGTTGATTTTATGGACCAGCCCTGAGACAAATGATATCGTAAACAGCAGGACAATTATATTCAGAGAAAAATAGACGAGTTCCGATGTCCTTAACCGGTCTTCGGTCCTGGTAATCATCGACATCAGGGCATTATATCTTTCAGCGGTGGCAAAGCCAGTTTCCTGCTCGGCATTACTCATTTCACAATCCTCCGGGTCTCTCTGTTTAACGGTAAAATCAATTTACCGTCATTCCGCATATGAATATTTTCACCATCGTGACATCAATAAACCGAGATATCATATTGCGTGATCATTTCTCCATTTTTGCCTGTTGCAACTACTTTCAGTTTATCCGGCGACGGTTGTGTCAGGCTGATAGTGCCTGGTATCGGCGGATCATTTAAATTCCATAACGGAATATCAAACCACGGCGATCTGTCTCCCAATACTGAATTCCTGCCCGCTGTATACAGGGCAGCTACTTTATTATATAAGACCCCGTTTTCAGCATCGCTGCCGTCAACATTCCCGCTCAAATTCGTGTCAATCTCCCTGATGTTATTTTTCTGTGAAAGTGATGATTGCAGCCAGTGCTGCAGCTCGGACTTCGAACCAACCGCGATCTCGGTCATGCCCGACCGGCGCGCCTTTTCCCTCACCCCTACGTATATAGTGATGCCGACGGCGGCAATTATATTTATTATCACGATAACAGTTAAAACCTCTACCAGGGAAAAGCCGGTGTTATCTCTTATAGTTCGCATGGATTGATTTTATTACAAGTCTCAATAAAAGAGCAAACCTCATCCAAACCGACCCCGCTATGGCTAAATGAATTGTGATATATATATAATAAAGTCCGGTTTTTTTAAATAAACGCATAGGGGATAAACATTCGAGGAATATGACACCGGCAAGAACCATTAAATATGCCTGGATTTCCAGCGTCCTCTTAATAATACTGCTGCTTGTTTTTGTCTCTTCATGTACCCTCGTCAGGCCGCCCGCCAAGCCTGCTAATATAGCCGTCGTACTGGGCGCAGGCGCCTCAAGGGGGTTCGCCCACATCGGGGTCCTCAAGGTCCTTGAAGCAAACAGGGTGCCTGTCCATATTATAGTTGGAACAAGCGCGGGGAGTTTTGTCGGAAGCCTTTATGCCTATGGCCTCAGCGCTTTTGAAATTCAGAAGCTTGCGCTTACCCTTGAAAAAGGAGACATCGTAGATTTGATGTTCCCTGACAATGGATTCATCGGCGGAGAAAAACTGGAAGAATTCATAAATAAAACTGTCAATAATACGCCTATAGAACAATTCAGGACGCCATTCTATGCCGTTGCAACCAACATCCAGACCGGCCAGGAAGCCGTTTTCCTCAAAGGCAATGCAGGAAATGCGGTCCGGGCCAGCTGCTCTATCCCGGGGGTATTCAGGCCCGTCAAGATAGCAGACAGCATGTACGTAGACGGCGGCACTGTAAGTCCAGTGGCTGTTGATACCGCAAAAAGATACGGAGCAGACATAGTCATTGCGGTGGATATCTCGGCAGACCGCAATACCAAACAGCCTGAAGGCACAATCGACACCATACTTCAGGCTGTAAACATAATGCATGCAGAACTCTCCATCAAGCAGCTCAGCAGAGCAGATGTCATCATCAGGCCGAAGGTCGGATATGTAGGCGCTTCCGATTTTGACAAGAGGCATGAGGCAATCCTCGAAGGAGAAAAGGCAGCGACTGAGGCCATGCCCGAGATACAGAAGATCATTGAAAACCTCAGGCTGGAAGGACGACTGAACTGAGCGGAGGCAATAATGTTCATTGTTATGCATGGAGACGCAGGCAGGAAAAGACCTTCGCGATGCAGTGTGTCCTTATATGTTAAGTCAGCAATACCTGTTCTTCTGTTTATTCTGTTAACCGGCTGTATAACTCCATTGCCGCAATCGGGTGACACATCGTCCGGCACCTATATAAAAAAACTCCCTCTCAGCGTAATGGGAGTGCGCAGGAATTATCTCGTCCATCTTCCGGCTTGGAATGATTGTTTTTAGAAATATTATTTTCTCATCTTCTACAAAAGGAACTGTGCAACGTCTGTTAGCTCATTTTCCATTAAAGATTCAATGCAAAATTAATAGCGTTACGAACTTGAAACAGTTTTTCTTTAGATAAAGTAGTAATCAACGATCCAATTTTCTCTTTTGAAACTGTCTGTATATGATCACAATTAATAGCACAATCGTCACGCATATCGTCATCTTTGGATAAGAGTACTTCGCTCGGGATGTCTCTTATGGTCGAAGTTATTGGCACAACTGTGACTTCACCTAAATAATTTAAAATAGAATTTCTTGTTAAAATCACCACAGGGCGTTTCTTGTCAGGACTTTTAAATTTGTACCATCTTATCTCTCCCCGTTTCATTCACCCCACTCCTGCTCTGATTCCCAAACGCTAAATTCTGTTTTGCCGACAGGATGACGTTCGTATCCTTGTTTATGTTTTTTTTCAAGAATGTTGACATTCACTTGTTTGATAGCATCCTTCAATGCCTTTCGAGTAAAGGCGGAACGGGTTGTTTTCAACTTTTTAACAACTCTATCAACGGATACTACTAAGTCATCATCTAAAGTCATTTGAATTGTTCTCATGTTTTCCTCCAAATAATGTGGCTATTTATAGCTATGATAACCCACATCGCTTATAGAGTCAATTTAAAATACCGTTATCGTTTATGAGCTAACTTAGAATTGAGTGACGAGTGACACTGGAAGATCTTGACATGACTCCAAACCGATTCGCAATCCTCATAATGTGGCACTTGTTGAATTTTAAAATTTTGGAAAGAGCCAGTTTTGAAATCACTAGATTCCCCTCAGCAACTTGACTGTTTTGGGAATTAATAATACCGTAATAAATTCTACAGAAGGGCAAGTCCAAAAAGCAGGAAAATTACTCTTACAGTAAGGACACCCGGCTCCCATGAAAAGACAAGATATGATACTATTTAACTAATCCGAAATAGGGTCAACCGGCATATCTGCACGAATGAAAAGAATCGAACAGATTGACATCTCAGGAGACGTGGGGCTGCGGATACATAGTGAAAGCCTCGAAGGACTCTTTGAAAATGCCGCTACCGGCATGATCGGTCTGATGACAAATACCATCAAAATCAGGGAAACTGAACAGAGAGAGATATCTCTTAAAGTTGAGACATATGAAAACACCCTCGTGCAGTGGCTGAACGAACTTGTATTCCTCTTTGACACATACGGTTTTACCGGAAAAGTTTTCAGTATCAGCTTTCAGGGCGATACATTCAGTGCCAGTGTATCAGGAGGGATTTTCGATCCTGAAAGAGACGGTCAAAAGCTCCTCATAAAGGCAGCGACATATCACAATCTCTCGCTCAGGAAAACCGGCTCCTATTGGGAGGCCACGGTTATATTTGATATATAAGCCAGTTCAAACGGTTTAAACTGTTTGAACGGCTGACTGTCCTTTCCTTACCTTCCAAAATCACCTATAATCAACCTATACGATAAACAGAAACAGGAACTTTCTTATCAAGAGGTAATATTATGGCCGTCGAAGGTCTGAGAAGAATTGACAGCACAAGAGTTGAAGTCCCAATGGGATACAAGGCAGGGATGCGCACCAACGGTATTATCTATGTTGACGAAAAGCTGGAGAAGCAACTGGAGGCGCATTCAATAGACCAGGTCGCCAATGTTGCGACCCTGCCCGGCATTGTTGGTTCGTCTCTTGCAATGCCTGACATACATACGGGATATGGCTTTACCATCGGCGGAGTGGCTGCTTTTGATCTGAAAGAAGGGATCATTTCTCCGGGCGGCGTCGGATATGATATCAACTGCGGCGTCAGGCTTTTGAGGAGCAACCTTTACAGACATGAGATTACTCCTAAAATCAGGGACATCGTGGATGCCTTTTATAAGGACATCCCGACAGGGGTGGGCTCAAAGGGCAAGCTGCGCCTTAATTCAAAAGAGCACAGACAGGTCCTTCTAAAAGGGGCGCGCTGGGTAGTTGAGCAGGGGTATGGAGACAAAGCTGACCTTGAGCATACAGAGTCGGAAGGATGCATCGAAGGCGCAGACCCGGATCTTATCAGTAACAAGGCATATGAACGTGGAAGCGCGCAGCTCGGCACCCTGGGTTCGGGAAACCATTTTGCTGAGATACAGTACATTGATGAAATATACGATGAAGAGGCCGCCGGCAGCCTCGGCCTGTTCATTGACCAGATCACTGTAATGATCCACACAGGTTCACGAGGCTTCGGACATCAGGTCTGTACGGACTTTCTCGAAGTAATGCAGAAGGCCGCGAATAAATACCGCATTGAACTGCCTGACAGGGAACTCGCATGCGCGCCCTTTGACAGCTCCGAGGCGAGGGATTACCTGGCTGCAATGAGGGCCGCCGCCAATTACGCATGGGCCAACAGACAGTTCATTATGCACTGGGTAAAGGAGTCTTTTATGAACGTCCTCGGCGCCGGGCCCAGGGATGTAGGAATGAGCCTTATTTATGATGTCGCGCATAATATTGCAAAGGTTGAAGAACATATTGTCGATGGCAAAAAGAGAAAACTCATCGTCCACCGCAAGGGCGCGACAAGGGCCTTTGCCCCGGGACATGCCGAGCTTCCGGGGGTATATAAACATATAGGCCAACCTGTTATAATACCGGGTGACATGGGAAGGGCATCATATGTACTTCTCGGAACTGATAAAGGAATGAGAGAGTCATTCGGCTCCACTTGCCACGGCGCAGGCAGGGCGATGTCAAGGAACCAGGCCATGCGGGCGGCCAAGGGACGAGCGATCTGGAGGGAAATGGAAGACCTGGGTATTATCGTGAGGGCCACCGGGAGAAGCACCCTTGCCGAGGAGATGCCGGAGGCCTACAAGGATGTATCAGATGTAGTTAATGTAGTCCATAATGCGGGACTTTCAAAAAAAGTCGCAAGGCTCAGGCCATTGGGAGTGATAAAGGGGTAATTTGAAAAACGGTAAACTCAAAATAGGTCGAATCCCTTATGCAAATCTGTTCCCTGTATTCCACTATCTTGATAATCATTGTGATCATTCGGAATACACCTTCGTTAAAGGTGTCCCTTCAACGCTGAACAGGATGCTGCGGGCCGGGGAACTGGATATCAGCCCCTCTTCTTCAATTGAATTCCTGAAGAATAAAAACAGGTACCGCATACTCCCCTGGCATTCCATAAGCTCTACAGGTCAGATCAAAAGCATCTTATTATTTTCGACTGTGCCGCTTAATGAACTGGGCGGTAAGACAATAGCAGTTACTTCAGATTCCGATACATCCGTCGCCATGCTGAAGATCATACTCAGGGAGTTCTGTTCGTTAGAGTGTAAATTTAAAAAGACGGACCTGCGAAGTGTAAAAAATATCCTCTCATCCGCCTCAGCAGTCCTTCATATCGGAGATACCGCAATGCATGAAGCGCAAAAGCTTTCCGCTGCCGGCCAACAGCCCCCGGCTTTATTCACATATGACCTCGGAGAATTGTGGTATAAATATACCGGACTGCCGTTTGTCTATGCCCTCTGGGTTGTGAGAAAAAAAGCCCTTGATGAAAAGACCAACCTGATAAAGAAGCTGTCTTCTGATTTAATAAATGCAAAGAAATATGCAGACAGGAAATTCTCCCTGATAGCCAAAGAAGCCCCCCAGAATAAATGGATCGGCGAAAAAGACCTGGTACACTACTGGAACATCATCTCATATGATTTCACCGACAAACATCTTGAAGGATTAAGACTGTTTGAGAAATATGCCCTTAAGAAGGTAGTGATCCCCGGTTGAATTATCCTCAGACACAGCCCGGCAATTTGATAAATCATTCAAAATTAAATACCAACTGACCCTCCGGCAACAATGCTGCATTGCCGTGTCATAGTGGCAATTATTTTGTCGCTTTGACATCATAACTTATTGTTATTTCAATATATTTCTTTATCTTTCAAGGCCCCCTCATTACCCATTCATGGCATGTATTTTGCAATTTTCCTGCAATTATTTCATGAAAAGCTGATAGCCCGGCTTTTAAAATTTCATATTACGAGGGAGAATCATGTTTAAATGGCGGTATTTCTTTTATGTTTCATGTTCACTGATCTTATTAATCTCATCTTCTTATCTGACCTCGGTCTCTGCACAGATATGCACTGACAATGACCTCGACGGCTACGGCAATCCCGGTAATGCCTCATGTCCAAAAGGGAACAAGACAGACTGTAATGACAGCGATAATAAAGTCTATCCAGGGGCCGCTGAAATCTGCGACGGCAAGGACACGAACTGTGACGGCTATAAACCGGCAACAGACGTAGACAAAGATGGTGATGGGGTC
>JAGVNU010000047.1 GCA_020053105.1 Thermodesulfovibrionia bacterium | reverse complement strand
GTTTCTTAACCTGTTGGGTGATATTTTATATCATCCCAATCCCTTTAACCAGAAGGGGGTTTTGCTTCTTTTTCCGTTTCTATATCTGTTTTAGGGTAAAGAATATAAGAGTAATAGCGCTAATGTAAGAAGCTTATCTTATCTGGTAGCTCATGGAAATATTCTTGCCGCTTCTTACTATGTCAAGATTGACCCTGTTCATCCCCTTTAATGCAGACATGGCCTGGATTGCAACTTCAGGGTTAGATATTTCAAGTCCGTTTACCCGCAACAGGACATCTCCGTTTTTTAATCCCAGACTGCCGTATAGTCCATCCGGGAGGACTTCACTGATTTTGAACCCGGCCTGCCTGCCGTCTACGAAGTTAGGCAGCAGCCGCGCGTCCGTCAATATCTGCTCAGGGTTCTCCAGTGACTTCTGGACCCTTCTGCTGTCAAGAATGTATTCCTGTTCCCCGACCTTTCTGGCAAAGGAGGTTTGCGGGGCTTCTGGCGCAGTGCGCTCTGTCCGGTTTCCCGGTTCGACGACGGTTTCTTCGGAAGGGAATGTAAGTGTAACAGTCTGAGAGTCCTGCACTATATCAACTGATGTCATGGTAATCCTGGCTAGTACTCCATAATTAAAGACTTTTTCTCCATAACCAAAGAGCTCCTGGATGCCGGGCTGGGATTTATCTTCAAATATTGCATAGCTCAGATACTGCGGCCCTGCGATTGTCCCGATCAGGACCAAATTGGATAACGCGCCGACTGACTTCTCCGCTTCCTGTTTCATCTCAACCGGGTATAGCTTCATAGGTCTGCCAAAAGGGTTTTTTTCTAAAATCGCGGAATATTGCATAAGGTCATTATTGTTTTTGTTAAGTAATGTCTTGTCCTTAGTAATTGGAGGGAGCGCCTCCTTTTTTGAGAAGGAAATACTGACAATGCTCCGGGCCAGCAGGAGGACTGCCAGCAATATAAAAACGGAAAGCAGGTAATTGACCAGACGGAATTTCAATAATGGATTTTCGAACATTTTTAATAGATTAAACGATTACCTGTTTACTGTCAATAAGTTTCACACTGCGGGGCGGGGCATAAAACTGGTTTATCTGACCGTTATAGTTGAAACATGATCCTTTGCTGCAACGGCACTTGGGGACTAATATTGATTTATATCTTTGCTTCCCTGAGCGCCTCACTGCAGGCACATCGTCTTTCATCCGGGATGAGACGGAATGTTTCACTTAGTAATCGCTTAATGTTTTCTGTAGTTGCCTTCATAGCTTCCATAACTTCTGCTACCGTGAGTTTTCTCTTGCTTATGCCTGCGGCATAATTGGCTACAACAGACAGTCCCGAATAACATATTTCCAGCTCTCTTGCAAGCGATGCCTCGGGCATTCCTGTCATCCCAACCACGTCTCCGCCAAGGAGACTGAAACTCCTGATTTCCGAAGCGGTCTCAAGTCGCGGTCCTTCAACTGCCACATATGTCCCGCCGTTTTTTACAGAGACCCGGACAAGTTTTCCAGCTTTATGCAGTGTCTTCCGGAGTTCCGGGCAATAAGGGTCCGTAAAGTCAATATGCACAACACCATTCTTTCCGTCATAAAAAGTAGATTTTCTGTTCCTTGTCATGTCCAGGACCTGGTCCAATATCACTATATCTCCAGGTGTTAAACCTTTCTTAATACCACCTACCGCGCTGATGGAGAGAATCCTGTCAACTCCAAGTTTCCGAAACCCCCAGATATTGGCCCTGTAATTAATCATATGAGGAGGGATATTATGCCGGCTTCCATGCCGGGGAAGAAAAACGACTTCGGTCTTTCCGATTTTGCCCAACAGATATCGGTCAGAGGGTTTTCCATAGGGCGTGGCGACTGTTTGCTTTTTATTCAAAACAAAGCCCTCAATTTCATACAAACCGCTTCCGCCGATTACCCCTATTTTTGACATGGTATCCTCCTGTTGTGTTTAATAGAACAAAATATCATAATTGCTGTAACTAGTAATCATGCAATATTAATAGAAAGGATTCAAGGGGTCAAGGAATGAATAGAATACCAGATGGTCTTATAGCCGAAATTATCAGAAAGTCCCTCATCAACGGAGGTGACTACGCGGATGTATATATTGAGCAGGAACGTCCGTTGTCCATTCAACTCGAAGACGATAAGATAGAAAAGCTTTCGTCCGGGTCAGATTGCGGTATCGGGGTAAGGGTGATATTCGGGGATAAATCTTATTATGCTTACAGTAACGATTTTTCAGAGGGGTCTTTGTTCAGTATTGCCGGGACTGTCAGCCGGGCAGTTAAGGGCGGACAGGGGAGAGAAATGACTTTTGATCTGAGAAAGTTGAGTCCGGGAGTTGATTTTAAGATAAAACATTATCCGGCGGACATTGCCGTAAAAGAAAAAATATCACTCATAGAAAGATCAAACAGGGCGGCAAGGGGCGTGAGTCCCAAAATAAAACAGGTATCCATTGTGTACAGGGACTCTGTCAAGAATGTCTGTATCGCTTCTTCGGACGGGACCATTGCGGAAGACGAACGCATTTATACCCTGGCCGTTGTGCAGGTCATTGCCGCAGAAGGCAGTGTATTGCAGACAGCATATGAACCTGTTGGAGGCCTTGCAGGTTTTGAGCTGTTTGAAGAAGGGCCTTTCGAAGAGATTGCCATGAAGGCAGCACGCAAAGCAGTAGCGCTGTTGAGTGCGCGGAAGGCCCCGGGCGGGAGGATGCCGGTAATTATTTCAGCGGCATCAGGGGGCACCATGATTCACGAAGCTATCGGGCATGGATTAGAGGCTGACCTGGTGCATAACGGCCTCTCAGTGTATAAGGGCAAGGTTGGAGAGCAGATAGCCTCACCATTGGTTACAATTATTGACGATGCGACTCTTCCTAACAAGCGGGGGTCCTTCAGATTTGACGATGAGGGGATAATCTCCCAGAGGACCGTACTGGTAGAAAAGGGGGTTTTAAAGGGCTATATGTATGACAGATTGACGGCCATGAAAGAGGGTGTAACTTCAACAGGAAACGGCAGGCGGCAGTCTTACAAGGACAGGCCGATTCCCAGGATGAGTAATACTTTTATAGACCGTGGGGAAGAAGATCCGGAAAAGATAATAAAATCAATCGACAAGGGTTTTTTTGTGAGAAAAATGGGAGGGGGACAGGTCAACACAGTGACTGGAGAATTTGTTTTTGAGGTCTCAGAGGGGCATTTAATTGAAAAAGGACAAATCGGAGAACCTGTCAGGGGGGCAACGCTTATCGGCAATGGCCCTGAGGTATTAAAATCCATAGACAGGGTCGGTAATGATATCGGATTTGCTATCGGTACGTGCGGAAAGGACGCCCAGGGGGTCCCGGTGTCTGATGCCATGCCCACTGTTAGGATCCCTGAGATGGTCGTTGGAGGAGAGGTCTGAGTTGTGCAGAATAGAGACACTATAGAGGTATTTATGATACATCCGGGATCTAAATCCTCTTGAATTAAAAGCATATTTAGCTTGGTATTTAATTTGCTAATATACGGAAGTTATGCGACTTCAAAATACTCTAAAAGAAGAAATATTCATAAGCGGCCAGGGTCTTCATTCCGGAAGAAACATCAACATGATGCTCAGGCCTGCGCCAAGCAATACTGGAGTTGTTTTTATCAGAACGGACAAGGGGAATGTCAGGATAAAAGCCAGTATAAGTTCGGTTTCCGATACAACATTTGCCACAACCCTCGCAGCTGAAGGGGTCAGGATTGGAACGGTTGAGCACCTCCTCGCTGCTTTGGCGGGCCTTCATGTTGATAATGTGTATGTTGATCTCAATGGTCCTGAAGTGCCGATAATGGACGGCAGCGCATATTCATTCGTAACCAGAATTATGGATTGCGGCATAGTAAAACAGGAAAAGGCAGTGTCATATATAAGAATCCTGGCCCCCATTGTAGTCATGGAAGGACACAGTCAGATTGCAATTACTCCGTATGAAGGGACCAGAATTACGTATCGCCTTTTTTATACCCATCCCGCATTTGGAGAGCAGAAAATGGGTATTGATATATCGACAACTTCATTTGTAAATGAACTGGCGCCTGCACGGACCTTCGGGTTCCTGAGGGATGTTGAGATGCTTAAATCCAGGGGGCTCGCTCAGGGAGGGACGCTGGACAATGCGATTGTACTTGGTGAGAATGAAGTTATAAACGGCAACATGCTCAGATTTAAGGATGAATTTGTCAGGCATAAAATCCTTGATGCCGTTGGCGATCTTTCATTGATAGGTCTGCCGATTTATGGACATGTCATTGCTAACAAATCAGGACATACTCTGCATATAAAACTGCTCAGGAAAATCCTTTTAATGAGAGATGCCTGGGAAATTATTGCGCCGTCTGTAGTAACATCTGCATCTTCAGAACTTGCCGCGCAGGTTTAAAGTAAATCAGCTGTCTAATCTGATAATTACCGCCACTTCCTCACAACCCGGGAATTTCGGACACTTAAGGCAGTCTCCCCAGATCTTGTGGGGAAGATCATTTTTATCAATGTCCTCAAATCCGAGATGTTTAAAGTATTCGGGATTATATGTAAGGGCAAAGACATTGTTTGCGCCGAGTGCCCTGGCCTCTTTGAGGCAGTAGTTTATTAATTTTTTGCCGATGCCCCTTTTCTGGTATTTTTTCGATACCGCCGCTGAACGGATCTCTGCAAGGTCTTCCCACACAATGTGGAGAGAGCATACGGCAATGACTTTGTCCTTATCAATGCAAATATAGAAATCGCGTATAAGTTCATAAATCTCATTCAGGGAGCGGGGAAGCATCCTGTTTTTCTGGGCAAACGAATTTACTAATTCATGTATTGCCCTGGCATTCTTGAGTGTAGCTTTCTGGTATGTCAGCTGAGGTTGTTTCTTGTTCAATCTTTTATTTCCGCTCCTTTTTGCAGAGGTGGATCAATGTCCCTTCCAGCAACCCGTAATTACTCACGGTCATCTCCCTGAAGCCAAAGGACTCCATGAGTTTAAGAAGTATAAGTGTTCCCGGCACTATTATGTCAAGCCTTGCGAGTTCAAAGGGAATATATTCCGCCCTTTCTTTTGAGGACAACCTTGAAAGTGTTGAAAAGATATTACGTACACTCTCTAAGGTCAATATGGATTTGTGGATTTTATTATGGTTGAACCTTCTGAGATTGAGGGACATGGCAGCCAGCGCAGTAACAGTTCCGGCAGTGCCGATGCAAACAGTGTCCTGCGAAAAAAGATTTTTTAAAGATCTGACCGATGATTTTATCTTTTCCGAAATTTCCTCTTCCATCCGCATTAAATCCTCTGTCAGCAGCGGATTGCTTATCATGTATTTACCGGCAAGATATACGACTCCAAGGTCCAGGCTGTGAACTGCCGGAGATTTCCCGCCCTTCATGAAAATAAGTTCCGTACTGCCTCCACCTATATCAAGCATAACCGCACTTTTGGGAGGGGTCATATCAATCAGCATTCCGGAAGCAGTGAGCTTTGCCTCCTGCGTTCCGCTGATGACTTTTATATCCAGTCCTGCCGCGGCTGTTGCCTTATCCAGAAAATTCCGGCTGTTCTTTGCTTCCCTCAACGCGCTCGTGGCCACAGCCGATATTTTGTCAACTCTGTACCGGGAGATAATTCTGCTGATTTGTTTCAGCGCCTTGATGCTTCTTGTTGCTGACTGCTCGCTGATGACGCCATCATACGCTATCCCGTCACCCAGTCTCGTGATGAACCTCTTAGAGCTGATTACCTTAATTGAGTAATTTTTTTTTCTGGAACCGGGCTGGACCTCTACCACCAGGAGTCTGAAGGTGTTTGTTCCTATATCAATGGCAGCCAGCCTCTGATTTTTCACGCTGAGATTATAACTGAAAGCGGGATAAATTATTAATATCTGTTAAAACCGGATTGCAGGGTCGCTGACATCGAAAGGAGATGCTACATGAATAAATTCTTCCCGGATTTGGGAACAACTCCTGCATTCTCGGCCCTTGAAATAAGCTCTGATACAGCCTTCTCACCGTCCTGGCCGATGTCTATGGAAAAGTTATTCACGTAAAGATCAATATGCTGATGGATGACATCGTCGGACAGTTCCTGTGAATGCTGCTTTATATATGTCAAAGGCTCTTCCCGTTTGCTGAACGCATACTCAACGCTCTGTCTTATTGTCCTGTCGATCCTGCTGTTCAGGTTATCGCCGAGAGAGCGTCTGGCAATGATACAGCCCAGAGGTATCGGAAGCCCGGTGTCTTTTTCCCACCATTCTCCCAGATCCATTATCTGCTTCAGTCCGTATGACGGATAGGTGAACCTGCTTTCATGGATTATTAGCCCGGCATCGACTTCTTCGTTTGCCACAGCCTCCACGATTTTGTGAAACGGCATCTCGATGATGGTAGGGGCGGGGTAATCCCGCCCGTACAAATGTAGGGGCGTATTGCTATACGCCCTCATGAATGAAGTATCAAACAACTGCAAAAGCAAAAATGCCGTAGTCAACTTTCCGGGAATTACGATTCTCTTGTTACGCAAGTCCTCCATTGCGTAATCGTGTTTTGCAACTACAAGCGGGCCGCATCCTCTTCCGAGCGCGCCTCCAGACCTGAGGAGGGTATAATTATCACGCAGGAGCCCGTATGCCGCATAAGAAATTTTGGTTACATCAATTTCCGCGTTAAGGGCTTTTCGGTTTAATGTTTCAACATCCAGCAGGACTTCATTGAATGAAAGACCGCCCGTATCGATCTTCCCGTGGGTCATGGCGTAGAAAATAAACGTGTCGTTAGGGCAGGGGGAGTAACCGAGGGAAACAGATTTCATCTATTTCCCCTGTTTGCTTTTATAATCCTCTATGGCCTTGTGAAGGGCATCGGCCCCAAGGTTGGAGCAGTGCATTTTCTGCGGCGGGAGTCCGTCAAGGGCTTCGGCAACCGATGCCTTCGTAATTTTCATCGCCTCATCAAGAGTCATGCCTTTTGCGATTTCTGTAACCATGCTGGATACCGCGATTGCAGCGCCGCAGCCGAAGGTCTGAAATTTCACATCAGTGATGATATTGTCTTTTACCTTGATGAAAATTTTCATAGCATCGCCGCATACAGGATTTCCTTCCGCTCCTATACCGTCGGCATCGGGCATTTCTCCCACGTTCCTCGGATTTGTAAAATGGTCCATTACTTTTTCGCTGTACATGTCGGGGCCTCCGTTTCTTCCCATCCTTTCGAGTAAGGAGAAATTTCTCTCAAACGCGATATGACCTGCGGGAATGTTTCATTGAAATACGTTATATCTTCTGATGTAGTTTCTTCTCCAAGGGTAAACACAACTGAACCCTGCGCAAGATGCACCGGGACCCCTATCGAAATAAGTACCGGCGATGATTTCAGCGCCTTTGAACTGCATGCCGAGCCGCTTGCCGAGTAGATCCCTTTGGCGGCGAGCATTAAAAGCATTGCTTCGCCTTCAATGTATTCAACTACAAAACTTGCATGTCCCGGCAGCCTCTGTTCAGGATGTCCGGTAAGGATTACTTTGTTAATCTTCAGTGTGCTGCTTATTATGCTGTCTCTCAACGGCCGTATATGGTCGATCCGCTTTTGTAAATCTCTTTTTGTAATATCTGCGGCCTTGCCCATACCTACAATTGCAGGGACATTTTCGGTGCCGGCCCTGCGGCCCCCTTCCTGAATTCCGCCGTAAATCAGGGGGACGATGCGCGTGCCTTCTTTAACATACAAAGCAGCGGCGCCTTTCGGACCGTAAAACTGGTGTGCTGCAAATGTCATAAGGTCCACATTGAGGGCCTGAACATCAACTGGTATATTTCCAACAGCTGCAACAGAATCAGTGTGCAGAAGGACACCTTTTTCTTTGGCAATTTTATTGATCTCGGATAGCGACTGGATTGTGCCGATCTCAGGGCTTGCATGAATAATCGATATGAGAATAGTTTCACTGTTTATTGCCTTTTTAACTGCTTCAGGATCGACAAGGCCGTGATTGTCTACCGGCAGATATGTGACGACAAAACCCTGTTTCTCAAGAAAGCGGGCTGAGTTCAGGACCGAATGGTGTTCGATTTTTGATACTATAATATGTTTCCCCTTCCCCTGCAGGGCATATGCAATGCCTTTGAGGGCGAAGTTGTTGGACTCGGCGCCGCTGGCAGTGAAAATGATTTCCTTTGCCTTGGCATTTATCAGAGAGGCGGTGCTTTCCCTTGCATTTTCAATGGCCTCCCTGGCCTTAAACCCGGGCCCGTAGAGACTCAACGGATTGCCGTAATTATCTTTGAAATAAGGCATCATCGCGTCCAGCACTTCCGGATGAAGCGGGTTTGTAGCCACATGGTCCATATATATCTTTTTCATCACGACTCCTTTACTTTTTTAATAAAGAATTTGTAATGGTCCGTATCTTCATATATCCCCAGAAATTCATTGCCGGTCTTGTTGCACCATTCCGGAATGTCCTCCAGCGCGCCGTCATAGTCGGTAAGTATTGAAAGGACCTGGCCCTTCCTGATTTCCTTCACCTTATCATCAAGGGTAAGCAGGTGCATCGGACACATCATATATATGACGTCTGTTTCCGAGTCGGCCTTGATTGGTTCATTTAAGAATTTGATCCCGCCGTTGTCCAATTGATGCGCCTCCGCCAGAGACATAATGTTTACCTTAATAACCTTGTTTCTTCATCTAAAAGATCATTTAAATGTATGGTATCAAGAAAATCTTCTATCTTTTCACCGAGAGATTTCCACAATAATCTCGTGACGCAGCCTTCAACCCGCTTACAGCTCTTGGCCGAAGGGTCAAGACACTGGGCTATAGCGACAGGTCCCTCCAGCGAGTTAAGAATCAGGCCGACACTTATTTCTTCCGGTCTTTTATTTATTACATAACCTCCGCCCGGACCTTTCTGGCTTTTGATCAACTTTGATTTCCGGAGCTTATTCAACAGCTGCTCAAGATAAGAGATTGAAACACCCTGACGGGCGGCAATCTCCTTGATGGTAAGCGGGCCCTTTTCATAGTTTTTAGCGAGCTCAAACATGGCCCTTACACCATACTGACCTTTAGTGGATAATCTAAGCATATTATAAGACTATAATAGCCTACTAATATTGTCAAGTATTATCAATTACAGAGGGAAAGATGTTACTGATTCCCCGTAGATTCTTCTGATTTTCTCGTAGGGGTCTGGCTTTTTAATTCCTGATGACGGACCAGCTTCGGAAGATGACATTGTTTTAATAATATTTGAACATAGCGCCGCTGTATTTCCTTCTTTGATAAATACCAGACTGTCTGGAAAAAAAGCGGAGTTGTCTTCATGAAGGATCTTCCTTACCGATACTGTGAATTTCTCAAAGAACATTTCACCGTCACAGGTGAGCGGTCTTAAAATAATATCAGCCCTGGAAAAAGCGGAGAATGCAGACCTGACATCATCTTCTTCTATGAAGATAAGATTTTCCTTCATCTCTCCCCCTGCTGTCTCAAGTTGCTTTTTCAGGTCCATGGATGGTCCGGCTGAGAGAGATATCACTATTGCGGTATCTTCCTCCATAGATGACCCGGTGAGCATTTCCCTGAGAATCTCAAAAGGGAAAGAGTCTCGGATGATATTTGTAAAGACGATGACCTTCTTTTTGTCTTGTAATTTTCCGGACAGTAAAGTGTTTATTTCAGATGGTCCATCGGGGATATAAATGAACGAAGGGACCAGTTCGAAGTTCGGTCTTTTCTGATACATGGTCGCAACGTCATAAGTGTCCTTGTCGGCGAATATGATCCTGTCTGCAAGAAAGAATGACGTGTTCAGTGTCTGGGTCCCCCCAAAGGGGCTTCTCATCTGACCCAGTATGGAAAAAAATTCGGAATAGAAGGTGACGATTGATTTTGCCCGCACAACCTTTGCGGCAAAGATGGACAGCATCATTTTAAGCAGTCCGACACGAAGGTACCCTTTTGTTGAAAAATGTATTACATCTTTTTTCCAGGCGCAGCGCAGAAGTGTCAGAAGATAACCTGCATAACCGACCGGGTTTATAAATCTTTGATCTTTGGCAGGATGCTTCGATATATTAATGACCGAGCACTCGTGACCGTCTTCGACTAATCTATTATATAAAGTTATGTTCTGAAGATTTTCTTCTTCGAAGGGCGGGGCGAAGTTTCCTATTAATAATATCTTCATGTCCGGTCAGGCAAGGCTAACGATGACTCTGTCTCCGATTTTAATGTTATATTTTTCAGAAGCGCTCTCCCTGAATGCGAACAGCTCGATATGGCCGAAGCTGTTTATAATTGCCGAGAGCTTGTCGGTTTGATTTTCAGCATAATAATGAACAAGGGGCAGCGGTGCGTTAATATACATTACCCTGAAATTTTCTTTAGATTCCACATCAGCTAATTTTGCCAGGTCATCTCTTTTAATATTGGAGATGGCATTGCCAAAATTATCTATGGAGACAATCTCTCCTGTCACGGTGTTGTTATCTGTAGTCACAGATTTCGGGGCCGGTATTTTCATGTAATCATCAATCTGCTCCCCCATCTTATGCGAATCTACCCCTTTTGAGAGCCATGCGGCAACAGGAGCAAATATGTCCCTGCCGTGAAAAGTGGAGCCGCTCATCGGGAGATAATAGTGTGATGACGTTATGTGATAGACCTTGAAAAAAGTAGATTTGAGTTCTTCAAAAATAGGAGAGAATATTCCATTATCAGGTCCGATGAAATAATGGTCTTCCGTAACGACGAGCAGGGGCCTTCTCATGCTGCCGACGCCCGGGTCTACAATAGCAATATGGATTGTAGCAGTGGGGAAATATTTGTAACTCATCGCGACCACCTGAGAGGCCTCGAAAACATTGTGACGCTGTATGTTATGGGTGATATCAATTATTCTTGCATGAGGATTTATGCCCAGCATTACCCCTTTCATTAATCCGGCGAAAGGGTCTTTCAGGCCGAAATCCGTAGTTAATGTGATGATAGGCGCTTCTAACATTGGACCGCTCCTTTTAGATCATTAATAGATTTGATACCTTCTGTCTCCATGAACGACCTGATCCCGTTTATGATATTGATCGTTATATCCGGACGAATGAAATTGCCGGTGCCGACCGCAACAGCGCTGGCGCCGGCGAGAATGAACTCGATTGCATCTTCAGGTGAAACAATGCCCCCCATGCCGATAATCGGGATTTGCACCGCTTTATAACACTGCCATACCATCCTGACCGCAACGGGCTTTACCGCAGGGCCTGACAGCCCGCCTACGATATTGGCAAGTTTCGGTCTTCTGGTTTTAATATCGATAGCCATTCCTGTAAGGGTATTAATGAGCGATACGGCGTCAGCACCCGCATCCTCGGCCACTCTCGCCATAAGAGCTATATCGGTAACGTTCGGGGAAAGTTTAACAATGAGCGTCCTGTCTGTGGCCTTACGGACTTCAGTGACAATCCTGGAGGTGACTTTAGGGTCTGTGCCGAAGATGCTCCAGCCAGCCTGTTTATTGGGGCACGATATGTTCATCTCCAAAGCGCTGACACCGTCAGACGCACTTAATTTCTCCGCTGCCCTGACATATTCTGCAATTGAGTCGCCGAAGAAATTGACTATGATCGGCGTATTGAACTGTCTCAGGAAAGGAAGCTTTTTCTTTATGAAATTATTAATGCCGATATTCTGAAGCCCGATGGCATTAAGCATGCCGGAAGGGGTCTCGACTATACGCGGAGGGGGATTGCCTTCTTTGGGTTTTAAAGAAAGTCCTTTAACAACAATGGCTCCAAGCTTGTTCAGGTCGATGAACTCTGCATATTCATCGCCATACCCGAATGTGCCCGAAGCGGTCATGACAGGGTTCTTGAGCTTCAGTTTGCCTATCCTGACTGTGAGGTCTATTGATTTTTTGGCCATAAAATTGTTTCTCTAAACAAATCCCAAATTACAAAATCCAAATCTCAAATAAATTCCAATTATAAAATCTCAATAATTCAAACAACCGCGGGCAATATATTTCGGTCATAGGAATTTGATATTTATTTGTTATTTGGTACTTGCTATTTTGAAATTTAATCATTTTACTATTCCCAAAGAATATCTTCAATCGGAAACACGGGTCCTTCTTTGCATACCCTCTTATAACCCTTTGTTGTCTTCACTACACAGCCCAAACATGTGCCGAGTCCGCAGGCCATGTGCTGTTCCAGAGCGATATATCCCTGCAGGTTCAGTTTCTCTGCGAGTGTGGAAAGGGCTTTTAACATCGGCTCCGGACCGCAGGCGAACAAAATATTATCGGTGACGTGTGAAGTCTTAATATGCTCTTTTAAGACATTCACTATATTGCCCTTTTTCCCGGAGGACCCGTCATCAGTTGCAACAACCGGATCAATGCCGATATCTTTTAATTCGTCAGTACAAAGCACCTCATTTTTTGTTCTGGCGCCGCAAAACAGCGAGGGGTTTCTTTTCCTGAGTAATTCGGCAAGGGCAAAAATCGGCGCGATACCCAGACCGCCTGCGACCAGTATGATATTTTCGGATTTAATATTCAATGGAAAGCCGTTGCCGAGCGGACCTAATATCTCAAGAATATCTCCCGGCTTTTTCCCGCCCAGTATGGACGTTCCCTTGCCTGCAACTCTGTAAAGTAACTGAAAGTCGCCATCGAGCCAGCGGTGGATGCTTATGGGACGTTTTAGCAGGGGATCAAGGCCGTTATCAACGGCGACCATGAAAAAGTTGCCGGGTTTCGGTTTTTTGATATTTTCAAGGGGGCGGAGAGTCAGAAGATAATGGTTTTTAATGAGCTGCTTATTTTCAGCTACAGATGCATGAAATAGCCTATTCAAAGCGGATCTCTAATATTTCAAACTCTATTGATCTGGCAGGAGCCTTCACGGTCACTGAATCACCTGTCTCTTTGCCTAATAGACACCTCGCCATAGGAGAATGTATTGAAAGCTTACCGGCCTTTATATCAGCCTCATCAGGGCCGACCAATTGGTACGTTTTCTCTTCGTCTGTATCTACATCAAGGACTTTGACTGTAGCGCCGAAGGCTATCTTGTTTTGAGTTATTGTGGAAGGGTCGATGACCTGCGCGCGCGAGATCTTGCCCTGGAGTTCCTGTATTCGGCCTTCTAAAAAGGACTGTTTTTCTTTTGCTGCATGGTATTCGGCATTCTCCGACAGATCGCCATGTGCGCGCGCCTCTGCAATCGCTATAACATTCTGGGGGCGTTCCACCTTCAGCAGCCTGTCGAGTTCGTCCTTGATTTTCTGGTACCCCAGCGGGGTCATGGGTGCTTTCTGCATAATTTTCTCCAATAAAATTTTAACAACCTGACTCGATCAAAGTAAACCCCGGAACACCGTAATCTATACTCGCCCCGTATGATGCTCCTGCAGCGACTTAATAGTTAACTGCTTCTTGAGCATAACTTCAATAGCCTTGATTGCCGCCCGTGCGCCGGAGATGGTAGTAGTGTATGTTACGTTATACTGAAGGGCGCTTTCCCTGATTGAAAAGGAGTCCTTCTTTGCCTTTGAGCCGGCTGACGTGTTGATGATAAAATCGATCCCCTTGTTCTTGATCAAATCCACGCAGTGCGGCCTTCCCTCGGTGACCTTATTGACTGTGCCTGCCTTTATACCGAGCTGATTGAGATAAAAAGCTGTGCCTCTTGTTGCGATAATTTTAAAACCGAGTGATACAAGTTTGGAGGCCAGAGGGGTAATCGCCGGTTTGTCCCAATCCTTAACGCTTATAAAAACCGTGCCCCTGAGAGGCATGGCGTTCTTTGCAGCTATCTGTGATTTTGCGTATGCCCTGCCGAAATCATCATCAATCCCCATCACCTCGCCGGTTGACTTCATCTCAGGGCCCAGCAGGGTATCAACTCCGGAGAAACGGTCAAACGGGAATACGGCTTCCTTGACGGTAAAATAGGTAATTTCCTTTTCTGATGTGAGCCCCAGTTCTGCCAATGTCTTTCCGACCATGATCTTGGCGGCCAACTTTGCGAGTGGGACCCCGATGGATTTGCTCACGTAAGGGATAGTGCGTGATGCGCGGGGATTTACTTCCAGGATATATATTTCATTGTCTTTAACTGCGAACTGAATATTCATGAGGCCGATAACATTCAGCTCTATTGCAAGCGCTTTTGTCTGTACTTTAATCTGCTCTATAATTTCAGATGATAAAGAGTAGGGGGGCAATGAGCACGCTGAGTCCCCTGAGTGAATGCCGGCTTCTTCTATGTGCTCCATGATGCCGCCGACAATTACGCTTTTCCCGTCCGAGATTGCGTCCACATCGATTTCGATTGCGTCTTCAAGATAATCGTCTATAAGCACCGGGTGTTCAGGAGATGCCGTGACGGCCCTTTTCATATAGTCCATGAGGTTTTTTTCATCATATACAATCTCCATGGCCCGGCCTCCGAGCACATAAGAGGGCCTGACCATTACAGGGTATCCAATCTTTCTGGCAATTTCAATTGCTCCCTCCACTGAGACTGCGGTATCACTCTCCGCCTGCCGGAGATCCAGTTTGTGAAGGATTTCCTTGAATCTCTTTCTGTCTTCGGCCATGTCGATTGAATCAGGGGAGGTGCCGAGTATCCTGACACCTTCTCTTTCAAGCGGCACTGCGAGCTTGAGCGGGGTCTGTCCGCCGAACTGGACGATTACACCCACAGGTTTTTCTGTGTTAATAATGTTAAGCGTATCTTCTAATGTCAGCGGTTCAAAATATAACCTGTCGGCTGTGTCGTAATCGGTGCTGACGGTCTCGGGATTGCAGTTGACCATGATTGTCTCATATCCGAGTTCCTTGAGCGCAAAGACCGCATGCACACAGCAGTAGTCAAACTCAATCCCCTGCCCGATCCTGTTCGGACCGCTTCCGAGGATCACGACCTTTTTCCTGTCAGTGGGGTTTGCTTCGCACTCGACAGAAGCTTGTTTTCGCTCTCCTGCGCTATAGAAAGGTTTTTCATACGTTGAATATAAATACGGAGTATAGGCCTTGAACTCGGCTGCGCATGTGTCTACCATTTTGTATACGGCCCTCAGTCCGATACGTCCTCTCATGTCCCTGATAGACTTTTCATCCGTATCAAGCAGCTGGGACAGTCTTTTGTCCGAGAAGCCGTATTCTTTCGCGGCTTTTAACATGTCAACTGAAATTGGTCCCTGCTCACCTTTATGTTTACATTCTGCGGCAGCATCCGAGATTTCTTTTTCCATGTCTATTATCTGTTTCATGTTGTACAGGAACCAGGGATCGATTTTTGTCAGGGCATGAAGCTCCTCAATGCTTTCTCCCAGCCTTAAGGCATGAGCCAGATACCAGATACGGTCCCAGGAGGGGACCTTTATCTTGTCCCGGATTTCTGTGATACCGGCCTTAACAGGTTCAAAACCGTAGCTGTCTATCTCAAGACTCCGGATTACTTTCTGCAGAGACTCCTTGAAGGTCCTTGCTATGGACATGGCCTCACCGACTGACTTCATCTGAGTGGTCAGGGTAGGATCGGCCTCGGGGAATTTCTCAAAGGCGAACCGCGGGTATTTTACGACAACATAGTCGATTGTGGGTTCAAATGACGCGGGAGTTTCTTTTGTGATGTCGTTTGGTATTTCGTCAAGGGTCAGGCCCACGGCGAGTTTTGCCGCGATCTTGGCTATCGGGAAGCCGGTCGCCTTGGACGCAAGGGCTGAGCTTCTGGAGACCCTCGGGTTCATTTCTATTACGATCATGCTCCCGTTGGCAGGATTCACCGCGAACTGGACATTTGACCCGCCTGTATCAACCCCAATCTCCTTCATTATAGCGATGGAAGCGTCCCGCATTATCTGATATTCCTTATCGGTCAGCGTCTGCGCAGGCGCCACCGTAATTGAATCACCGGTATGGACACCCATAGGGTCGAAGTTTTCTATGGAACAGATGATGACGACATTGTCCTTGTTGTCACGCATCACCTCAAGTTCGTATTCTTTCCATCCTAGCACGGACTCTTCTACCAGGACCTGATTGACAGGGCTCAGCTTCAGGGCCTTTTTCAGGCTTTCTCTGTACTCATCCACATTGTATGCGATGCCCCCGCCTGTGCCTCCCATTGTGAATGAAGGTCTCAATATGAGAGGGAAACTAAGGACATCCGCGACCTTCAGGCCTTCTTCAACGGTATTTACATGAAAGCTCCTCGGCGTCTTCAAACCTATCTTTGCCATGGCCTGTTTAAAGAGTTCCCTGTCCTCCGCTTTCTTGATCGCGGGGAGTTTGGCGCCTATCAGTTCTACGTTGAATTTATCGAGTACCCCTCTTTCGGAAAGCTCCACAGCGAGATTCAGGGCAGTCTGTCCGCCCATTGTCGGCAATAAGGCATCAGGGCGTTCTTTCTCAATTATCATTTCAAGGACTTCATTGGTAAGCGGTTCGATGTATGTTACATCCGCTGTTTCAGGATCAGTCATGATGGTTGCCGGATTGGAATTGACAAGTATTACTTTATAACCTTCCTCTCGAAGGGCCTTGCAGGCCTGGGTTCCTGAGTAATCAAATTCACAGGCCTGGCCGATAATAATAGGTCCGGAACCAATCAGCAGGATGCTTTTAATGTCTGTTCTTTTAGGCATTCGGTCTTCCTTTATAAAATATGACTACACTGTATTTTTCAGAAAGTTTCTTATTTCCCTTGCCGGGACCTCAGGCTCACCATTGACTGTCCCCTCTTTAATCCTGGCCGCATAAATAATTCTTTCAGAGCCGTCTGTCAATTGCAGTGAGAGGGTAATAAATTCCTCAACTTCGCCCAATCCGGGTACCGCACTTCCATGCTGTGCTGAAATCTTCTGAACGAAATTAATTCCATCGATGTTTTCGGGAACAAACTGTCTGTTTCCGATATCAACCGACTTGATGTTTGCAAAGGGGACATTTTCCCTCTTTTTTGTAAACAGTCCGGACTGTAACACGTAGACTGTTTTGTCCTTCCTGTCAAATACAACCTGAAGCTCTCTTTCTTTAAAGATATATTTGCCGGCCAGGAGAAATGCCGCAGCAAATATAATTATGAGAATGGTATAACGGACAACCGGCGGTCTGCCGCCTGTCAGCATATATGCAGCCAGGCCTGCCGCTGAGGCGAACAACATGGAAGAAAACTCTTTCGTGTATACGCCGGAATGCAATACACTCGTTTTTTCCGCCTTAAAGGAGGATGTCTTAAAAACGAGTTTGCTGCCTTTAATTTTAAGTTGATAATTATCAGTTACCATGCTTCTAATATTTCCCTGAAGCGTTGGAAGATATAGCCGGAATCATTCGGTCCGGGCCCTGCCTCGGGATGGTGCTGGAAAGAAATAACCGGTAAATCTTTATGTCTCATTCCTTCTTCTGTCCCGTCATACAGGTTTTTGTGGGTAAGATCAACCTGCCCGCCGAGACTGTTAATGTCGACACAGTAATTGTGGTTCTGCGAGGTTATCTCGACCTTACGGGTTGACAGGTCCATGACCGGATGGTTTCCCCCGTGATGCCCGAATTTGAGTTTATAAGTCCTTCCTCCCAAGGCCAATCCTAATATCTGATGACCGAGGCAGATGCCGAGTATAGGTTTTTTGCCGAGGAGTTTCTTTGATGCTTCTATGGCATATGTGACTGTCTGCGGGTCTCCGGGCCCGTTGCTCAATACTATTCCGTCGGGCTTCATATTGAGCGCCTCCTCAGCTGGTGTTTGTGCCGGAACAACGGTAATATCAAATCCTGCACTGAATAGATGGCGCAGTATATTCATCTTTACCCCGAAGTCGTAGACAACTACTTTCTTGCCCGGGGGCGGTTGTAAGGGCGGGGTCACCCCGCCCCTACTCCACAAAGCCTCTGTCCATTTATAAGGTTCTTTCGTCGTCACTTCTTTAACCAGGTCAAAGGCGGATATTCCCGGGTGTTTGTTTACTTTCGCGAGCAGGCTCTCGGGGTTTAAGTCAGTTGTTGAGATTATTCCCATCTGTACACCGTGGTCCCTTAAATGCCTTGTCAAGGCCCGTGTATCAATGCTGTCGATGCCTACTTTCTTATTCTCCCTGAGATACTGTGTAAGGCTCTTTTCAGAGCGCCAGTTACTATGAAAATCAAAAAATTCCCTTGCGATAAAGCCTTCGACATTCACGGCGCATGATTCAATGTCCTCGGAATTTACACCGTAGTTTCCAATCTGTGAATAAGTCATGGCTACTATCTGTCCTTTATAAGAAGGATCAGTCATTATTTCCTGGTAACCGGTCATGGAGGTGTTAAACACAACCTCGCCGATTGTTTCCAGATCAGCTCCAAAGCTCCGCCCTTCAAAGACTGTGCCGTCAGCAAGTACTAAAAGCGCTTTTGTTCTGTTTGGTTTCATAATTTCATTTAATGTTTAATATCCGGACAAGAATTTAACGTTGTGAATCAAGAGTCAAGAGATGATGCTTGTACACATAGCTAATAACTCTGACTTTAGTTCCATTCAAAAACCTTACCCATGGATATGGTTTTTTCCACGGTCCCTTTAAGCTCCCATTTATTAAATGGGGAATTCTTTCCCTTTGATAAGAACGTGGACGAATCAACCCTGTATTCCTTCTCAGTATTGATTATCGTTATGTCTGCATCGGAGTCTACGGTTAAGACCCCTTTCCCGATTCCCATTATGCGAGAAGGAGTTAATGCCATCTTGATAATGAGTTGTCTTATGTCAAAGAGCCCCTGATCAACGAGCTGAAGTCCCAGGGCAAAGGCTGTTTCAAGGCCTGATATTCCAAAGGCAGCTGAATCAAATTCCTTGTTTTTATCATCCAAATGATGAGGGGCATGGTCTGTCGCGATAACGTCAATTGTACCATCTTTAAGTCCTTCTTTAATAGCCTCTACATCACTGGCGGTCCTGATGGGGGGATTGACCTTCAGGTTTGTGTCATAACTGATAATCGCTTCGTCCGTCAGGGAAAAATAATGAGGACATGTCTCCGCCGTCACATTTATGCCGCGTGCCTTTGCGTCCCGAATCAATTTCACTGAACCTTCGGTTGATACATGGGCGATATGAAGACGTCCGCCCGTAAGTTCGCAGAGGGACAAATCCCTTGCCACCATAACTTCTTCGGCTGCCTTAGGTATGCCCCTTAAGCCTACAATTGTCGACACAAAGCCTTCATTCATGACCCCGCCCTCGGACAATTTAAGATCTTCACAGTGGGATATGATCGGGACGTTAAATATTTTTGAATATTCAAGCGCCCGCCTCATGATGAGGCTGTTTGTTACCGGGTGCCCGTCATCGGAAAATGCTATGCAGCCTGCTTTAAGGAGAGCTTCAAGTTCGACAAGCTCTTCGCTTTTCTGGCCTCTTGTAATCGCCCCGATAGGGTAGACAGTGCAGGAGCCTTCTTTTTTGGACTTTTCGAGGATGAATTCTGTCACGGAAATTGTGTCATTGACAGGCTTCGTATTGGGCATGCAGCATACAGTTGTGAAGCCTCCTTTTACAGCAGCCAGCGTGCCTGTCTTGATGGTCTCCTTGTATTCAAAGCCGGGTTCCCTCAGGTGTGTATGCATGTCCACAAGACCGGGTATGACGATACAGCCGGCGGCATCAATTATTTTATCTGCGGAAGGGCCTTTGCCTTTAGGATACAGCCCCTGAATTTTGCGTCCTTTTATCAGAAGATCATTATAACCGTCTATATTTTGCTCCGGGTCAATCACACGTCCGTTTGTAATCAGGATGCTCATTTTCTTACTCCTGCAAGAAGATATAAAACCGCCATTCTGACAGCAAGACCATTGGTCACCTGTTCAAGTATTACCGACTGCGGCCCGTCAGCGACAGCGGATTCGATTTCGACCCCTCTGTTCATGGGGCCGGGATGCATGACAAGGGCGTCACTTTTCGCCAGTTTGAGTCTTTCAGAGGTGAGGCCGTAAAGCTTGAAGTATTCCTCAAGAGACGGAAGGAAACCTTTGCTCTGACGTTCGAGCTGGAGTCTCAGGGTCATGATAACGTCGGCTTTTTTTATCCCGTCATCGATGGAATGGAAAACGTCTACGCCAAGCTTCCCTATCTCGGCAGGCATGAGCGTGGGTGGACAGATCAATCTCACTTTTGCTCCGAGCTTTGTTAAGGCGTAGATATTGGATTTTGCAACTCTGCTGTGGGCAATATCTCCGATTATCGCCACGGTCAGGCCCTGAAAGTTTTTTTTGTGGGTCTGAATTGTAAACAGATCGAGAAGCGCCTGTGTCGGATGCTCATTAGCGCCGTCACCGGCGTTTATGACCGACATGTCCAGTATGTTGCTCAGGAAGTGAGGAACACCGGCGGAGGGATGTCTTATTACGACGAAGTCGGCCCCCAGTGCCTGGATCGTCAGGGCAGTGTCTTTTATCGTTTCACCTTTCAGCACGCTGCTGGTTGATACTGAAAAATTTACGAAGTCAGCGCTCAGCCTCTTGGCTGCAAGCGCAAAGGAAGTCTTTGTCCTGGTTGACGGCTCGAAAAAGAGACTTACGACGGTCTTGCCCCTGAGCGGAGGGACCTTTTTTATGTCCCGGTGAAGGACGTCCCTGAAACCAGCGGCAGTATCAAGGATATGGTAAATTTCTTCAGACGTCAGTTCCTTTATTCCTAAAAGGTGTTTTGATTTAATCATGATTGCTGTCCATTTGCTTCAGCCTGAATGAATCGTCTATTTATCACTTATTAAAACTACCTTGTCCTTATTGTTATCTTCTTTAAGAGTTACTTCAATACGGTCATTAAAAGACGTAGGAATATTTTTCCCCGCGTAATCCGCCCTTATCGGCAGTTCTCTGTGGCCCCTGTCTATCAGCACGGCAAGCTGTATGTAGGCAGGCCTGCCGAAGTCTATAAGGGCATCCATCGCGGCCCTGATGCTTCTCCCTGTAAATAGCACGTCATCTACGAGAATTACGGTTTTATCATCAATGGCGTATGGAATTTCAGTGCGTTTTACTACCGGCTGCTCAACTTTTGTATTAAGGTCATCTCTATATAATGTGATATCAAGTTTTCCGACCTGGATTTTCCCCCCTTCGATAGCTTCGATCTGTGAGGCAAGTCTCTCGGCGAGAGTAACTCCGCCTTTTTGTATACCGACAAGGCAAAGGTTTGATACACCCTTGTTTTTTTCAATTATTTCATGGGCCATTCTTCTTATGGCCCTGTTGATATCGTCGCTGTCCAGAATTTCTTTAGACATAAAAAAGCCTTTCTCTGAATATTTCTATTGAGCGGAAAAGAAAATGTTTGCGGGCACAGACCTGAAGTATTATTAAGAATGAGAGGTGCAATCAGTTTTTCCTTTCCAGCCTCTCCGGACCAGTTTAAAGGTTAATGCTGGTAAAAATTTTAATATAAAATAACGGTATTGTCAATAGAACGGATGGCAAAACAGAATAATAAATATCAGAGTAAATGAAAAAAAAGTTGATTTTTAGACGCGGAGAGTTTAACTTTATTGGTAGGAGATATCTTCTATTCTTAATAAACGGTTAACTGCATTATTTGTGATGGAGGCCCTAAATTGAATATTCCTTCAAAAGACGAACTGATTAACAAGGCAGGCGATCTTAAAGTCCTTCCTTTTGTAGCAAGGAAGGCCCTTGAAATATTAAACGATGAAAACTGTTCAATCGATGATTTGAGTGCCGTGATCGAAAAAGACCAGACCATTGCGGCGAGAATTCTAAAGATATCCAACAGCGCCCTGTACGGGCTGAGACGGGAAGTAACGAGCCTTCAGCACGCATTATTAATATTGGGATTCAAGACATTGAGGAGTATTGTGCTGACTGCCACCACCAGGTCATTGTATAAGAAATTCGGTATGACGGAAAAAATAATATGGGACCATTCTGTCGGCGCAGCTGTTGCGGCGAAGCTTATATCCAGGGGGCTTGGAAGCGAAGTGACAGACATTGCCTTTGTCGGCGGGCTGATGCACGACCTGGGAAAGGTCATCATGAATAATGAGACCCCTGAAACCTATTCCGAGGTCATGATGAAAATGTACAATGAAGGGATCGATTCAATAGCCGCCGAGAGAGATATTTACGGGTATGATCATGCCGAGGTCGGCGCCGGTGTGACCGGGAAGTGGAAATTTGCCTCCCCGCTCGTGACGGTGCTGAAGGAACACCATTTAAATCATTGCAGTCTTGAGGAGATAAGTGACTCTCTTACCGCCAAAAGTCTTGCCTGCGTTCACCTGTCTGATCATATATGCAAAGTCCTGGGGATAGGATACAGGGAAGCTGATGAATCGATCATATTGCAGGAACTGCCGTCTGCTGTTTATCTTGATTTGGGGAAAGATAAATTAGATAAATTGGTCAATGAAATCAGCGAGACGTATAACGCTGAAAAATCAGTCTTTGATTAAACCTCAAAAATGTGAGTCAATGGTTAGAGGACCGATGTGGTAACGTGTCTTCCTATTACATCGGGGATCAATCCATATTACTGTGTCTGTATTTAATGACTCTGACGTTTTCCATTGTAATGAGGCCCTCTCTCACAGTTTCATCTAGAAATGGAAGTATCTTATCAATGTTCTCCCCTGTATCGACTATTTCAATCATTACAGGCAGGTCTTCCGACAGCCTGAGCAGCTTTATGGAATGGATACGGCTTGCGGCCCCGTAACCCATTATGCCCCTGAAGACCGTGGCGCCTGCGAGATTCAGTTCCCTTGCCTTCAGAACAATAGCTTCATAAAGCGTCTTCCCCTGATACATATCGGTTTCTCCGATAAAGATTCTTAGCAATTTACCTTCTTCCGGTAGTTTCATGGCTCTTGTCCTATCTGATAAGGTTAATAATATACCTTGAAATATAGAAGCCGGCAAAAACCAGCGCCAGCCCTACAATATTGCTTGCCACAATGTTTGATATCGCATATTTGATTTCTCCGTCCCGGAAAAGATTGAAACTTTCCAGGGTAAAAGATGAGAAGGTAGTGAAGCCTCCAAGAATGCCGACAAATATAAAATTCCTCATGTCCGGTGTAATATTTTCAATTTCAAAAAACCCCCAGAGCAGGCCGATTGCAAAAGAACCGGATAGATTGACGACTAAAGTTCCCCATGGGAAAATGCCGTTAATAAAATTGTATGTCAATCCCGACAATGAATAACGGAGCAGGGTGCCGATGGCCCCGCCGGCTGCGAGCAATATGTATTTTGTCATATAGAAGTCTTTCGTAAGTTCCGGATATCTTAACAAATTACGTATTCCGAGGGGAACATTTTTCGGCTGACAGATATCCGACTTAAAAAATATTAATAATGTGATCTTAATTATTTACAATTTAACGGCTTGCCATTATTATAGGAATGGCAATAATTACGGCATGTATAAAGAAATAAAGGCCAGGCAGCTAAGTCCGGGATTTCAATAACGGTCGGAAAATTGTTATAGCAAAACGGGGAAGAGGAGATAATATGAAAAAAATATTTGTCGGAGCTTTTATGCTTATCGCTTTATTCCTTGTTGTTAAAGGGCAGCCGCCGGTCTCAGATAAGACGGACACGCCCGGAACGGCGAAACCTGCAGAAGTTGATAAAATTGAAAATACAATCTTCAGTGAGATAAAAGGAAGAATCGCGAAGGGCGAAACTTTCTTTAATATATTCAAGAAATATAAGCTCGACATAAGCGAGCTTTTCCTGATCAGGGAAGCGGCCGCGGACGTTCACGAGTTGAAGGAATTGCATCCTGGCCGGCAGTACAAGATAACGGTGGACGATAATGAGAAGGTAAGTTCTCTTGAATACCGGATTAACGATGACGCCATCCTGAACGTAACCCGTACGGCTTCAGGCTTTTATGCCGAAAAGATACCCATAAAATATGAAAAGAAAATACTGCATATAGGAAGTGTAATAAGGGACAACCTCATCTCTTCGCTCGGCGAGGGCAGGGAGAACCTGGTGCTTGCCCTTGAGCTTTCAGACATCTTCGCGTGGGACATAGATTTTACAACGGACATCAGAAACAATGACGAGATAAAGATCGTTGTTGAGGGTTTATACCTGGAAGGAGTTTTTAAAAAATACGGAGATATACAGTCGGCGGAATTTACCAATGACGGGCAGTCATATAAAGCCTACAGGTTTTCGAATAACGGAAGGACCGGCTATTATGACGATAACGGCAAATCATTCAGGAAGGCCTTCCTTAAGGCGCCACTGAATTTCAGGCGGATAAGTTCATATTATTCCAAAAACAGATTTCACCCTGTATTAAGAACTTACCGGCCGCATCACGGAGTTGATTATTCAGCTCCCACAGGGA
Source organism: Thermodesulfovibrionia bacterium (assembly GCA_020053105.1). Lineage (GTDB taxonomy): Bacteria > Nitrospirota > Thermodesulfovibrionia > UBA6902 > UBA6902 > UBA6902. The sequence goes on along the minus strand of JAGVNU010000047.1, from coordinate 10,458 downwards.
CGCCGGTTTCCGCAATAGGTGACGGTAAGATCATCTTTGCAGGAAATAAGGGCGGATACGGCAGGCTTGTCGGGATAAGGCATCCGAACGGTTATGAAACATACTATGGACATTTATCAAGGATTGATAAAGGAATCAGGAGCGGGACCAGAGTTGATCAGGGAGATATTATCGGTTATGTCGGCTCAACGGGACTGGCGACAGGCCCGCACCTTCATTATGAGATGAAGATAAATCACAGGTCTGTTAATCCCCTTGCCATAAAGATGCCGAGAGGAGAGTCTATCCCCGGTAAATTGATGGCTGAATTCAGAAGCTTCAGGGACCGGATGGACACTCAGCTTGCCTCTATTAAGCCCCCGGTTTTCGCATTGGCCGAAAAAACACGGGACAACTTACACAGCGATAGTTTATAAACACTGATTTAAGGAGTGCGGTTGGATATAAACAGGATATTTATACCTTCTACAATCGCTGTCCTGTCAGCGGGAATATTGTTTTCCATCCGTGCTATTGCCTTCAAGTTCCTCCATAAATGGGCGGAGAAGACAGAGACCAAGCTTGACGACATTATAATCAAGTCATTAAAGACGCCTTCAATATTATGGTGCATCGCTATCGGATTATATATAGGCGTTGGCGTCTCGGAGCTTCCGGAAAAATATGTCCTGTATATCAGTAAAGCCATCCACATAATAATAATATTTTCGATAACCATTGCCGCCGCCAATCTGGCCGGCAGGATATTCAGAAATTATATCCAGTCCTCCAATCTCCCGATTCCCACGACCGGACTAGCATACGGAATATTGAAAGGTACGATCCTTGTAATGGGTTTTTTGATTATCCTTTCCGTCCTCGGCATATCAATCACGCCACTGATCACCGCCCTGGGCGTGGGTGGTCTTGCGGTCGCGCTCGCGCTCCAGGACACCCTGTCGAATCTCTTTGCCGGCATTCATATACTGATGGAAAAATCCGTCAGGGTAGGGGATTTTATCAGGCTGGAAACAGGTCAGGAAGGATACGTTGACGACATCACATGGCGCACCACAAGAATCCGCATGATCCCGAACAATATGGTCATGATCCCCAACAGCAAGCTGTCGCAGAGCATCGTTACAAATTACCACCTTCCTGAAAAGAGGATGGCCCTGCTGATACAGGTTGGAGTGAGTTATTCTTCCGATCCGGATAAAGTGGAAAAGATACTCCTTGAAGAGGCCCAAAGGGGGGCCAGTGAAATTCCGGGACTGCTCGGCGACCCGGAGTCTTTTGTGAGACTTATTCCCGGATTCGGACAAAGCTCCCTTGATTTTACCCTTACCTGCCATGTCCGTGAGTTTGCGGACCAGAACCTCGTGCAGCATGAGTTGAGAAAGAGGATAATCAAGAGGTTCAGGGCCGAAGGCATTGAAATCCCATTCCCGCAAAGGACACTGTACGTGAGAGAAGAGAAGGAATGGCGGAAGTAACGCTCGTCTGCGCAATTGCACTTGAGTAAAACATAATTTATACTACCTGAAATTATGGAATCCGATTTTTTAACATCGCTGGTAATTATTTTCGGGGCCTCCGCGCTGGTTGTGTTTTTACTGCACAGGCTGAAGATACCTTCTATTGTAGGTTTCCTTGTTACGGGCGTTATCATCGGTCCCTACGGCATCGGACTTGTGGAAGACGTTCGTGCCGTGGAAATGATGGCGGAGATCGGGGTCATACTCCTTTTGTTTACCATCGGCGTTGAGTTTTCAATTACAAAACTCCTCCGGATAAAAAAATCGGTTTTGGGCGGAGGCGGGGTGCAGGTGACACTTACCATCTGCCTGTCCGCTATTGCCGTCTATCTTGTAACAGGACATGTTAATACCTCCGTCTTCATGGGATTTCTTGTGGCCCTGAGCAGCACCGCGATTGTCCTGAAAATGCTCTCAGAAAGAGGAGAAACAGACACCCCGCACGGACGCATGATGGTCGGGATATTGATCTTTCAGGACCTTTGCGTTGTCCCCATGATGCTCCTTGTCCCCGCGCTCTCCGGCGAAGGTATAAATGTTACGGACGTGGTAATCAAAATGTTAAAGGCGGCCTTGATCATAGCCGCTGTTCTCACGAGCGCCAGATGGCTTGTCCCGAATCTCCTTCATCAGATTGTGCGTACGAGAAGCAGGGAGTTGTTTATAACCGTAATCATCCTGTTCTGTCTCGGGATAGCCCTGCTGACATCAAAGTTCGGTCTTTCACTTGCGCTCGGCGCATTCCTGGCAGGGCTTATTATCTCGGAGTCGGAGTACGCGCATCAGGCAGCAGCGGACATACTCCCGTTTAAAGAGAGCTTTATGGGCCTGTTTTTCGTTTCAGTAGGGATGCTGATGAATGCCGGTCATATGGCGGGGAACTGGCAGAAGATATCACTGACTGTCGCACTGATATTCGGACTAAAGGTAATCACAGGCGTGATCTCTGTTTTAGCGATAGGAAGTCCTTTCAGGACTGCTGTCAGCGCGGGCCTCGGTCTGGCCCAGATCGGAGAGTTTTCATTCGTGCTTGCAGTGGCCGGAAAGACATCCGGACTTATATCAGAAGATTTATATCAGATATTTCTCTCATCCTCTGTTGCAACCATGCTGATTTCCCCTTTTGTAATAAAAGCCGCCCCCTCTGTGTCCGCATGGATAGCGTCAAGGCGCCTGCTTGAGAAGGTTGATAAGCTCAAAACAATTTCCAGAGAAGGTCCTCCCGCGAAAAGGCAGGGGCATGTAATAATCATCGGCTTCGGTCTGAATGGGAAAAACCTGGCGAGGGTCTTGAGAGAGGCGGAGATACCTTACGTTGTTCTTGAGATGAACAGCGATACGGTGAGGGTGATGATGAAGAAAGGAGAGCCGATATATTACGGCGATGGGACCGGAGCAGCGATACTCCATAAACTGAATATTGGAAGGGCGAGGCTTCTGGTCGTAGCAATATCCGACCCTGCCTCATCAAGGACAATTGTGTCCGTCGCGAGACACGAGAATCCTGATATTTATATTATCGTGAGGACAAGGTACATAACCGAGGTGGACGAGCTTGTGAAACTCGGAGCTAATGAGGTGATCCCCGAAGAGTTCGAGACATCAGTCGAGATATTTTCCAGGGTGCTGCATAACTATCAAGTGCCGGAGAATATAATTGCGGATTATATCGGCAGTATAAGAAAGGGCAGTTACAGCGTCCTGAGAACGGTTGAGCTGCCTCCGAAACATCTTTCCGAAAGATATAATTTTTTGAAAGATATAGAGACTGAGACATATCTGATTAAGGAAGATTCCAGGGTAAGCGGACACTCAATCAAGGAATTGCATCTGAGGGCCGAAACAGGGGTCACTGTTATCGCTGTACAGCGGGGCGAAGAAATACATCAAAATCCTTCACCAGATCTTGAACTGAAGTCAGGAGACGTACTCCTTCTCATCGGCAGGAAAAAAGACATCAATCACGCCAGGGAATACCTTGGGTCCGACAGATATATAGCGATAAAGTATCATTGATGAAAATGAAGCAATTGCCGCCGTCAACAGTTGCCTGACACAAAACCCATCTGATATACTCAACGCATGATAATGATACCCGCGATCGACCTCAAAGACGGCAAATGCGTCCGCCTTTTGCAGGGAAGGAAGGAAGATGTCACTGTTTATTCAGACGATCCTGCCGCGATGGCCGGGCATTGGGCGCAGATGGGGGCAGAGCTTCTTCACGTGGTGGACCTCGACGGAGCTTTCACTGGAGACCAGAAGAATTTTGACAAGATAAGCGCGATCAGAAAGGCCATTGATATTCCAATCGAGGTCGGCGGCGGGATACGCGACATTAAGAGGATTGAACAGCTAATATCCCTTGGTGTTGATCGCGTGATAATCGGGACTGCGGCAGCCAAAGACCCTGATATGGTCAAGCTCTCAGCTGATAAATTTCCAGGGAAAGTGCTCGCTGGAATTGACGCGAAGGACGGCAAAGTCGCTATTAAAGGATGGGTTGAGGTCACCGAGTTCGGCGCAATTGATTTTGCAAAGAAGATGCAGGACGCGGGAATTGCAGGCATTATTTATACTGACATTTCCAGGGACGGCATGCTTACGGGACCTAATCTTAATGCTATGGAAGCAATGGTAAATGCTTTAAGTATTCCTGTTATTGCCTCAGGGGGCGTTTCAAAAATAAATGATGTTGAAGATCTTTTGAAGATAAAAAATCTGTGGGGTGTGATAACCGGCAAGGCGCTCTATGAAGGGACTATGGACCTGAAATCAGCAATAGAAATAACCAAGAGGAAAGACTGAATGCTTGCTAAAAGAATAATTCCATGCCTTGACGTCAAGGACGGAAGAGTAGTGAAGGGTGTCAACTTTCAGAACCTGACTGATGCAGGCGATCCTGTTGAGAATGCGAAGTTCTATGATCAACAGGGCGCTGACGAACTTGTGTTCCTTGACATAACCGCCTCGCATGAGAAGCGCAAGACAATACTGGATGTGGTGGCGAGGACCGCGGATGACGTATTCATGCCTCTAACGGTTGGAGGCGGGATAAAAACACTTGATGATATCAGGGACCTTCTAAACGCAGGCTGCGACAAGGTCTCGATAAACACGACCGCGGTACGGACACCGTACTTCATAAAAGAGGCGGCTGAGAGGTTCGGAAGCCAGTGCATAGTTGTCGCCGTTGATGCAAAAAGGGTCCACCCGGAAATGACCTTTGAACCGGATGAACCGTGGCTTTCATGGCTGAAAGACCCTGAATTGAGTGCGGTAAGACTCACGATCCCTTCTAATGGCGGACCTGTATGGGCACTTTCTACCCACGGCGGCAGAAAGATGCGTAAGATAGATGCCGTGAAATGGGCAAAGAAGATGGAAGAGCTTGGGGCAGGGGAGATACTCCTCACAAGCATGGACAGGGACGGGACAAAGATCGGCTTTGATATCGAACTTACCAGAAAGATCTCGGAGACAGTCACTATCCCGGTTGTTGCATCGGGAGGGGTAGGGACGCTCGAACATCTCCGGGAAGGTCTTGTCGAGGGAAAGGCAGACGCTGCCCTAGCTGCGTCGATTTTTCACTATAGGGAATACTCCGTGCAGGAGGCAAAAGAGTACTTGAGGTCTAAGGGTGTGCCAGTAAGACTTTAGAAACAATTACGCACTCTTTATTGCAATACTTTTCTTATCAATCCTGTAGTTATCTATTACTTCTTCACCCGCAGGGTGTACTGCCAGGGTGTAGCCAACTCCCCCTTTTGTGATGGAAACAATTACGACATTAAGTTCCTTAGCATCGGAATACCTCGCGCACAGGGCTGCGGCAAGGGCGATGTCCCCATCGGTTGCCTTACCCAGGATCAAGGTCAGGGGGCTTCCGTAACCAGGTACATCGAATATATAGTCATCGGGACCTGAAAGCGATTTGATTGTATCGTTTTCTTCATTGTTTCTTCCGACTATGATTTTGCATTCAGGAGAATACCGGAAGTGTCTGCCGATTCTCAGAAAGTTGATGTCTTTATATTCAGGGTCGCTATCGTGATCAAGCAGTTCCCTGAGTCTATAAGAGTAATTGGGTTCGGTAAGCAGGCAGCCTCCTGCGGGCGCCGGATATTCAGTTAGGCCAAGCTCTTCTGCAAGCGCCATCTGGGGCTTTCTTGAACGCCCGTTGAAATCAAGGAGCAAGTCCCTGCTGATAAGTCCTTTCTCCTCAGGAATGGTGACCGGCAGTATCTTTCCGCAGAGTGGTCTTACAACAAGACCTTTAACGTCCGCAGCCTTATCTATCATAGGGAAACAGTTTTTTCTCTGGCTCATAGGTCTCTGTCCGACCACTTCACCTGTAATTAGGAAGTCGGCCCCGGTAAGGTTCATGAATTCTTTTGCCTCTTTTAACATCAGTATCCTGCAGTCAATGCAGGGGTTCATGTTTTTACCATGCCCATGCTTGGGTTTTTTTACTATTTCCAGGAACTTGTCCGACAGATGCGCAAGTTTTACCTGAAAGCCGAATTTGACCGATGCAGCAAAGGGGTCTTTTGAACAGGAAGACTTATCGCTTATATCACAGCCGAAGTGGTTCATGAATGTAACGGCAGTAACATCTACGCCATGTCTCTTCATAACAAGGATTGCTAGAGTGCTGTCCAGTCCTCCGGAATATAATGCAACTGCTTTTGGCATATTTAACCTACTAACCTATTCGTGTGTATTAAGTTTATTAAGGAATGTCACAGAAGTCCAGGATTTTAAAAGCTTTCTCAACGGCAGCTGAACCGGAAGGAAGATCAAACACGGGCCTGCCTTCGAGATCAAGGTTGAAGATATTATCGTCCGCCGGGATGTTGAATATATCTGTAAAAGGAAGTTCGACCCCGCTGCTTTTTATTTTCTCAAAATTCTCATCAGATACCCGGTTAATTATAAGCTTGCGCCTTTCTACTTCAAGGTTTAGTTCATCTACCAGGCTGCTAATCCGGTTTGCCGTCTGAACACCTTTCCTGGTGGGATCGCTTATGACAAGTAAAAGATCGACCTTGTGAGTGGTCCTTCTGCTCAGATGCTCCATTCCCGCCTCGTTGTCCAGGACTACATACGGATATTTTTCAGCCAGTATATCAGTATACTTTCTGATGATATTATTGGCAGCGCAGTAACAGCCCGGTCCTTCCGGTCTGCCCATGACCATGAGGTCAAATCCCTTTGCCTCAATGATGGATTGCTGCACCTGATAATCAAAGAGCTGTTCCATGCTCATCCCGCCGGGCCGTTCACCACCGCTCCGTACAGTTGCCAGAGATTCTTCGCGCAGTTTCCCGATGGTCGCATGGATCTGAACTCCGAGGGCCTCATTGAGGCAGGAATTGCTGTCTGCATCGACAGCGAGGACCGCCTTCTTTTTCCTTTCGATAAGGTAACGGACTGTAAGAGCGGCAATGGTGGTCTTACCTGTACCGCCCTTTCCTGCAAATGCGATTACATATGCCATGGTATTAATATATCATTCCTGTCCGGTCTTGATGAATATCAGATAAACCCTGATAGTCCATTATATCAGGAATGTTCTCTCTGAGAACAGGTTCGTTAAAATACGGGAAGCCTTGATAGCGCCTCCTTTATCTTTTCATCAGGGTATTCGTAGTCACTCAGTTTACCGTCCATATAATCGGCATATGCCTGCAGGTCGAGATATCCGTGACCGCTGAGATTAAAGAGAATGGTCTTCTCTTTGCCTTCTTCTTTGCACAAAAGCGCTTCGTCAATCACAGCTCTTATTGCGTGAGCGGTTTCAGGGGCGGGGATTATGGCTTCTGTCCGCGCAAACTGTAATGCGGCCTCAAACACTCCCATCTGATGATAGGCCTTTGCCTCTATCAATCCGTCATGGTAAAGCTGGCATACGAGCGGGGAGTCTGCATGGTATCTCAGTCCACCCGCATGGATCCCCGGCGGGATGAAGTCGTGGCCGAGAGTGTACATCATAAGAAACGGGGTCAGTCCTGCAACGTCGCCATAGTCATACCTGAAGTCGCCCTTAGTGAGGGTAGGGCATGACGTGGGTTCAACTGCAATGACTCTGAGGTCCCTGCCGTTTATCTTGTCCCGTAAAAACGGGAAGCTGATACCTGCGAGATTGCTTCCCCCTCCGCAGCAGCCGATAATAATATCCGGATAATCATTTACGAGCTCAAACTGTTTTATTGCCTCCAGTCCAATGACTGTCTGATGCATGCAGACATGATTCAGGACAGATCCCAGGGCATAGTTTGTATCATCGTGGGTGGCGGCATCTTCAACCGCCTCTGAGATGGCAAGGCCGAGGCTGCCGGGATTGTCCGGGTCTGCCTCAAGCGCCTTTCTCCCGGATTGGGTAACAGTCGACGGGCTTGCATGAACAGTGGCCCCCCAGGTTTCCATGGAGATTCTTCGGTACGGTTTCTGGGCATAGCTGACCTTGACCATATAGACGGTGACATCCAGTCCGAATAGATTTCCCGCGAGCGCCATTGACGAACCCCACTGACCGGCCCCTGTTTCCGTGGCTATCCTTTTCATGCCTGCCTGTTTATTGTAGTATGCCTGCGGTATGGACGTATTCGGTTTATGACTTCCGGCAGGGCTGACACCTTCATATTTATAATAGATCTTTGCTGGAGTATTCAGCGCCTTTTCGAGTCTGTGCGCCCTGTAAAGCGGTGACGGTCTCCAGAGGGAATAAATATCAAGCACTTCCTCAGGTATGTCAATCCAGCGTTCCTGACTTACTTCCTGCTCTATCAGCACCATCGGAAATATTGCAGAGAGATCATCCGGGCCGATAGGCTGTTTTGTGGCGGGATGCAGGGGCGGCTTCGGAAGATTTGGCATGTCCGCCATGATGTTATACCATTTCTTTGGTATCTCTTTATCTGACAGAATGATTTTTGTCTCTCTCATATTTCCTCCTTGAAATTAGTCATCTCGATATTTGCTGAAAACATTACATGCAGAGCTGTTACCGATAATAGTAGCATATCCCGTAATCTAAACTGCAAATGCGATCTGATGAAGGTTTGCAGTAAGCATCAGCGAAGATTGGTTTGCGAAACGGTTTTGGCAGGTTCTCAAACAAAAAGGGCTTGGTATGCCCAAGCCCTTTTTGTCAGATACATGCTGTCTCTGCTGTACCTTATTTCTTTTTCTTGGCCGGTTTTGCCTTTGCTTTTGCCATGTATTCTCCTTTCTCCATTGCAACCTGTTATGCTTACAATGAATTTAAATTATAATCTCGGTAGTTGTCAGTAAAAACTTTAGCCTCTGGCCTTCATAGTGATTGGCAAAACCGCCAATGCACAGTGCACTTTTTAACTCAAATCATAATGTGTATGAGAAACAGAAATATGAATATAACAGTGCCCGTTGCCTCAAGCAGAAATCGATATGAAATGATAAGCGTTGCTTCATGTAAAAATCTATACGAAATTGGTTTATGCTGATGAATTGATATCAGCTGCCGTGAAAGCGGCTTTGTATAATTAGCTAGGATCGATATTCTTGCGGCAACCCATGTTGCAGCATTATCTGAAATCAAGCGCTCAGGCTGCATTCGGTTTCCTCATCGATTTCTTCATTGAAGACAGGCGAAGGAGCTTTTGCTGAAGTCGCGTGATTTGTCTTTTTAAAGATGCCAGGTTCAGAGTTCTGTACTGCTTCTGTAAAGTTATCTTTGCATCATCTTAGACATGGTCAGACTTAAATACTCTCTGATAAGAATGTCATGGGTGTATCATGCTTCTTCTTCCCTCTGCAGTAAAATCATTACGTCAGTCAATAAATGCTCACAACGCGTTTCAGCATTGGCGCCACTTACACCAGAATCCCACTTAGAGGCAAGTGATATTTGATGGAGCACAACTCGCAAGACCCATACAGACAAGTGACAATAGAATTAATAGTTTATTCATGTCTCCCTCCCTTAATTGAACGTCGCCGTCTGAAGAAATCTTGATTAATAAGGGCGTTCAGCTTTGTATCCAGGCACGGTAGTAAAAAAGAGGAAGACCGGATTTGGAGCGAAGAAGAGGGTAGTTCTTGTGGCCTATGGCATAGGGGTTGACGGGAAAAGAGAGCGTATAGACTTTAGTGTGGCGAATGCCGAGAGCGAGAAAATGTGGTGGAGGTTTCTCAATAATCTTTACCGCAGGGGCCTGATTGGTGAGGCCCTGGGGCTTGTAGTTACAGACGGCAACGCAGGACTTGAGAACGCTGTAGATTTAGTCTGGTCATTTGTGAAGAGACAACGTTGCTGGGCGCACAAGCTCCGTAACGTGGCCAATTATCTCAAGAAGAAGCAGCGTGACAGCTGTATAAAGGAAGCCAGGGCGATATACAATGCTACGAACAAGAGAGAAGCCGAGCGGGCATACAGCAAATGGGAAAAGAAATGGGGGCCTATCGCCCCAAAGGCGGTCAGGTGCATAGAAAAGGCTATTGATGAACTGCTTAATTTCTATAGTTGCCCCAGCAAGATACGGGTTAAGGTACGTACGACAAACGTTATTGAGAGGGCCTTCAGGGAGGTGAGACGAAGGACACGGCCTATGAGTTGTTTCAATCACGATCAGAGCATCGAAAGAATCGTCTACGCAGTGCTGAGTCACCTAAACGAACAATGGGGAAAGAAGCCTTTAAAGGAATTTACACAAAATGATTGACATTACCTGTGTCTAATACCGTTTGACATTATTAACGCCATGCGATACTATTAGACGTAATGATTAAAAGTTTTGCGGGCAAAGAAACGGAAAAGTTATGCAATCGTGAGGTCCCTAAGAGAATTCCAAAGGGAATTCAGCAAATTGCTCGTCGCAAACTTGAGATATTGGATGCAACGGAGGTGCTTCAGGATTTACGTATACCGCCATCTAATCATCTTGAAAAATTATCAGGT